>NZ_JAVRCK010000042.1:48599-73983 GCF_034530815.1 Nostoc sp. DedSLP03 | reverse complement strand
TACGACTTTATCCTTGAAGCCTTATTTAGCGCAGCTTCATAAAGAATTGGTATAAGATATTTCTGCCCGCACATTGCCCAATTCTCCAGTTATTGTTTCTGCTATTGCCGTCTGGGTAAATATAGCCGTTGCACTCAAAAGAGCTAAACCGATTAGAGATTGACCGATCGAGGAGCGAATAGTAATCATCGTTGGTGTTGTATATCGCACATTCAACTTTATACAACACCATCAAAATGTCAATATCGGTAAATTGCCGCAACGGCTGTGCTATACGGAATCTCTTCAAAGGGAACAGCGTAAACCGTGCCGCCATTTAATAAGGTATGAGCAGCAACAAAATCCAACAAATCCTCATCACCAGCTTCTTTTTCTGGGTGCAAATAAACCGTTTCTGAGGTTGGATCGAATAAACCCCACTGTTGCTGACCAACTGCAACTAGTAATGAATCCACGCGTTGGTAATAAGCTGCTGAGATAACTTCTTGGAGGTTGTTAGATGCTTTACCAGTATCACCACCAAACAGTTCGTTAAATTGATCTAAAACTGCTTGCTGTGACTTTTGGAAATCAGCCTCAACAATCGGCCAAGCTTGATCGTGTAACTCTTGGGCGCTGAGAATTTCTGGATTACCGGTAATAGCTTCATCCATTAAATGCTGGTAAGTATTCGCCTGTCTATACAAAGGCAAGAGATACTCTACCCCAGCCAGCACCAAAGGCGCTTTTTGTAATTTCAGTTTTTCGTATAATGCGCGATCGAGAATTTGAAAGAATTGGAGGATGTCTTCTTGGCGTCTATCCCTGTCAGGGCTTCCCTGTCCGTGAAACGTACCTGGTTGCGAAAAAGTATTGGAAGTTCCCCCTTTTGATGTGGCGATGCGAAACTGACCTTCTTTAGCAGTATCGTCTTTTTGCAGAGCTTCATCTAAACTTTTAGGGAGATTTTCTACTTCTACCTCTTTGACGCTGTAGCGTGTTCCTTCAAAGAACCTGACATCTTGTTGACTCAAAGCCAGGATATAGAAGCGACCATTGCCATTTAAAATTGGCAGCAGTGGCTTGATGTGAAATCGGTCTGTAACTACGACCAACTCTTGAAAATCAATTGGTAGGGGATAATAACGAAAAATATTTTCAGAAATAAAAATCGCCAGCCCTTGCTCTCCCATTTGCTCCCAAAACTCTTGGTTATCAATTTCCTGGGATTTTTCCAACAATGCGATCGCATCTTCCTGTGTCAAACCCGCATCAATTAAACGAGTCTCCGCTTCTCTGACCAAATTTTTAAAACGAATTGGGTCTTGTCGCACTTCTGGCCCCGCTGGATGCGTTGGCATATAAATGGAAACACAATTTCCTTTTGGCTGTTCTATTAATGTCTTGATTTCCTCTTTCGAGATTAATTGCATATTATATCCCTCCTATCAACATGACTAGATACATCAGACCAGACCATCAATATTCAAGGATCTGATCAGACTTATTCTCAGGTGATGGCGTTGAAGTTAAACCATTTGTTTCTGAGTTTATTTCACCTCAAGGAGGGGTTTAGTTGCATCTTTCTTTTGATAGGCAATATTCATCAAGGGAATTACTAATTAAAATCCCAAAATTAAAAGCCAAAATTACCACGTCGATCAAATGTTTGGCGTATTAGAGTTTGTGCGTCCTGAGTTTATCCCTATTCTGCTATTTGATTGGCTAAGACCTAAAGTTACTCGTTTCATAATCCAGTACAAACCTGCAAGTACCACAAAGGTGATAGCAATAATCACCAGGGGTTGTTTTCCCAGAATTTCTTCTACCCCTTTGGTAAGTACGGCATCGGGTTGAGTAATAAAATCCCAACTGTTGAAACGCAAAAATCGCCCCCAATAAACACCGACAGCACAGAGAAAATGTGTAATTGTCTCAACGCGCCAAATCCATTGGCTCTTACCGATACGATGTAAGTAGTGACCCCAATTAATTAACGATATTACATAAGCTTCAAATCCACTTAAAATTACTAGCAAATACAAAGGAATAAGTACTAAAGTAATCATCCACACCGATTGAATCGTGCGGATATCATCTATCAAGTGAATTACATCGGTCAACAAATATGGTGCATTTGGTAAGAAAGCATAGAAAACTAAGAATCCTAGCCACCAAAGCCAAGTGCCACCGCGCCTCATGCGAAATAGCCAGACACTCAAAGCCAAAGGGATAAAAGCCAGAAATAAATTCCAAGTCATCCATTTCATATTAATTTGCAATACCTGCACGACTCTGGCTATCAATTCTTCTTTCATATGTGCTTACTCGGAAGATGTTTGATTGATGTAGATTTACTTTGTAGTGTTAGTGTTAACCTTAGCGATTAAGTTTTTGTCGCCTCCAAGAAAATTAATTTTCTCCAACATTAGACAAGATTTTTATGTCAGTTAAAAGTAAATGCATACTAATTCCAAAATTTAGAGTTTTTGTGCCGCAGCTTATATTTTTTCTATCGCGCACGATGCCTACCTACGGCGGGCTACGCCTACGCATAATTCACAACTACAACTTATTCCTTGGCTTGTAGAGCATCAGCGTTCTATGGGCTTGGTTAAAGCTGTTCGCCAACAACACCGACTAACGCCACAAGGTCGCTTGACATCTGGGCTGAGGCTTTAACTTTACACCAATGACGAGACGCCCACCCCACAATATTGGATAATTTATTTCTTGGAGTTCCCTAATTAGTAATTCGTAAAAAATCGTAGAGACGCTTGTATACTTAACGTCTCTACACAATTTTTTACCAAGGTAGTAATCAAAATCTTTTTTCTATAAGGGCAGGTTAGCTGGAATGGCACTCAGAAGCCCACTAACTACATTGAGTGCTAAGAAAGCTAAGATCGGCGAAAAATCCATACCGCCCAATGGGGGAATAATTGAGCGGAATAGATTCAGATAAGGATCGGTTATCTGGGCTAAAGCGGCAAATGGCTGGTTATACCAGTTGATTGTCGGAAACCAGGTTAGCAAAACCCGGATAATTAGCAAATAGCTATAAAAGCTGACAAAGGTAATTAGTGTCGTAATCAGTAAACTCATGGATAGTTTGGTTTCCTACTAGGTGTCAAACGCGGTCTTATCTTTTAATTTTAATTTAGTCCAAAGTCAAAAGTGTTTGCGGCTTTCACGTTTACCACACTTGACACTTTCACCACGCCTGAACAAACTTCAGGAGTCTTTAGTGAGGGAACGGTCATTGGTTGGTTGGGGTGAACCGCCATTAACATTTCCCAGTTGCTTTCGCACTTCATCAATTGTGGCATTTAACTGGGCAATTTTATCTTCTAGCGATCGCCTGGCCGTCTCTATACCAGCACTCTCACTTTCTGAGGCTTTCATCTGACGCCGCTTTGCTGCTATTTTCTTAGCTTCAGCTTGACTATCTGTCAGTTCTGTCTCCTCTTCTATTAGCAATTCTGGCTCGCGGCGAGAAGCAATCAGTGCCCCGATAACACCGCCAAATACGCCACCAACAAACGCCCCTGCTACAAAACCACTGCCAAAACCATCTCGCTGACTCATATCTTTACCGCCTTCAACAAACCTTGCAACTTTTACAGTAGTTATGCTATTTTCCTGCCCTAGCTGCATACTAGCTTAAGTCCCAAAGATGCGATCGCCTGCATCTCCTAATCCTGGTACAATATATCCCTTACTGTCTAGTTTTTCGTCAATAGTAGCGGTATAAATTATTAAACCTGGATAGGCTTCACTCAATTTTTGTAAAGCTGGTGGAGCTGCTACTACACAAACAATCCGCGTCAGGGCTGGGTCAGCACCCCGTTGTGTCAATTCTGCCATTGCTGCCATAATCGATCCTCCGGTTGCCAACATTGGATCGGTAACTAACACTCGTGTTTGGGGGTCAAATTTTTCTGGTAACTTGTTCAGATAACAATGAGGTTGCAGTGTCTCTTCATCTCGCGCCAAGCCAAGGTGGTAAATCGATGCTAAAGGCAGTAAAGTCTGCGCCCCCTCTAGTAATCCTAGCCCAGCCCGCAGAATCGGCACTACTGCCATAGGCACTTGCGGATCGATTACCGTTGCTGCACAGGTATCTAAGGGACTCTGTACTGCTGTTTCTTGGGTCGGCAACCAGTCTCGTGCAGCTTCATAAGTCAGCCATCTTCCCAACTCAGTCATGGCACTGCGGAACAATACTGAAGGCGTGCCTGCATCACGGGCAACTGCTAGCCAGTGCTTGATCAGGGGATGGGGTGGAACATAAACGCGCAATTGTAGCGTCATAGCCAGAAATAGGCGCCTTTTGATTGTATAAGAACTGAAACACCATAATACTCTTTCCTGCATCCGGCTGACAGCTTAAAATTAACAATCTCAAGTTTATTGATAATTTTTTTCATTAGTAGTTGACATTGATTCTCAATCAAGGCTATATTCTTATACAGTGTTCTCCTCTCTTTTAAGGATCGGCAGACGGGATTAGCCAGCAGTAGCAGGCTCGTCCCTCTTTTTTTGATTTGTCATTTGTCATTGGTCATTGGTCATTGGTCATTAGTCATTAGTTAAATAAAATATTGATTGACTCTAGACAAAGGACAAATACTTCTCTACGAGACGCTATGTGTTAGCGGAGCTTTCGCTTTAGCGATACGCTCAATACAAATGACAAAGGACAAATGACCAATGACAAATGACGCAATCGTAATTGGGTCTGGGATTGGCGGATTAGTAACAGCGACGCAGTTGGCGGCGAAGGGAGCGAAAGTGCTGGTACTGGAACGTTATTTGATTCCCGGCGGTAGCGCTGGTTATTTTGAACGCCAAGGCTATCGATTCGATGTTGGCGCGTCAATGATTTTTGGACTGGGACAGAACGGTACTACCAACTTACTCACGCGTGCATTATCAAGTGTAAATGTCAGCCAAGAAGCGATCGCAGATCCGGTACAGATTCACTATCATTTACCCCAAGGTTTAGACTTGAAGGTTGACCGGGTTTATGAAAAATTTTTGCAAAATCTTATTGCTCATTTTCGCCACGAAGAACAAGGCATTCGTCGCTTTTATGACGAATGCCAAAAAGTATTCAAGTGTCTCAACAGCATGGATTTGCTGTCGCTGGAAGAACCTCGGTATTTACTGCGGGTATTTTTCCAGCATCCTTTGGCGTGTCTCGGTTTAGCCAAGTATCTGCCGCAAAATGCTGGGGATGTGGCGCGACGTTACATCAAAGACCCGCAATTATTGAAGTTTATCGATATGGAATGTTATTGCTGGTCGGTGGTTCCATCAGATATGACTCCAATGATTAATGCTGGAATGGTCTTTTCTGACAGGCATTATGGCGGAGTTAACTATCCTAAAGGCGGAGTCGGACAAATCGCTCAAAAACTAGTCGAAGGTCTAGAAAAGGTTGGAGGTCAAATTCAGTACCAAGCTAGAGTCACCAAAATTCTTACAGAACAGGGAAAAGCGGTAGGTGTGCAACTAGCTAATGGTAAAGTATATCGGGGTAAACGCATAGTTTCTAATGCTACACGCTGGGATACATTTACACAATTACTACCAGTAGAAGCAATGCCAAATAATGAGAAAAAATGGCAACAAAACTATCAAAAATCTCCAAGCTTTTTGAGTTTACACATGGGGGTAAAAAAGTCAGTTTTACCTGCGGGGACAGAGTGTCACCATATTTTGCTGGAAGACTGGGAAAAAATGACAGCAGCAGAAGGCACAGTGTTTGTTTCGATTCCGACATTGCTTGACCCAGATTTAGCACCAAATGGATATCACATCATTCATGCCTTTACGCCTCACTGGATTGATGATTGGCAAGAACTTTCTCCAAGTGAGTATGAAGCAAAAAAAGAAAAGGCAGCTTGGCGAATTATTGACCGCCTAGAGAAGCTTTTTCCAGGTTTAGATGCCGGATTGGATTATTTAGAAGTGGGAACGCCGCGCACACATCGCCGCTTTTTGGGTCGTGAAGATGGCACTTATGGGCCAATTCCCCGGCGCAAGTTGTGGGGGTTATTGAATATGCCTTTTAATCGCACAGCCATTCCAGGACTTTATTGTGTAGGGGATAGTACCTTTCCGGGTCAAGGGTTGAATGCAGTCGCTTTTTCTGGATTTGCTTGCGCCCATCGCATTGCCGTAGATTTAGGATTTTAATTACACTGGATTATGCGCGGATTTATCGTCGCAATTCCAATTACTGAGATAGGATTTTAATTGAGATTGTAAGTCAAACGTAGACAGTTAATTTTTGGAAGTTGAAAAGTTTAATTCCTGTTGAATACTTTTAGCATCATCATACAGATTTGTCACTCTCGAATCATTACTTGGACAGCTAATATCTTGAGATGTTTGCCCTTGATACCTGACTTGAGTTGACGTACCGAACGAAACAGATTTCACACATGGTTTATATGCTAAGTTTGACAATGGTTTCGCTGCTAAAATATCATTGAAAAATTTCGTAGCTGTATTTACTTTTATTTCACCTGCGCCTTTTCTGTCGCAAACAGTGTAAGTTGCTTTTCCAGATGGTAATACGTGAATTCTATATTTGCAGGTATTTGTAGAGCCACTATTAATAATAACTGCTGGCTGTTTGGGATTTGGAGTTTGGGCAAGTATTCTTAGAGGCAAAACATATAAGGGTGTAGCTAACAATACTGAAGCTAGACTAATTTTATATATGTTAAAAACTTTCATTTTCATCTCACATTAATTTTTGAGTCAGTTACCTAATTAGATCGGAACTGATTTGAAATGTTTTATGCAACCAAAAATTCTGCAATAGAACTTGCTTGGTTAACACTAAATTAAGGAATATTAAATTTGTAAGCAGCGGAGTTACTAAACAGAAATTAGGGTGACTTTTTAAAAGTATAGTTGGTTGTATATTTTTTAGATATGTCATTATGATGTCAATGTTATGTCAGGATAATACTCATTTTTGATGTGGCATTCCTATCAAATATCTAATCTGGATTTAGCAATAAAAGCTTTCAGTGAGGCAACTGTGGCATTGCGACTCGCGCCGGAGAAAGAGCCATCAGCCGCTATACGCAAACGCATTCGTGTATGTATGCAGTAGGTTAAGCTACGCTCAAAATCGATTCGATTGGTTCTTTACCGTGCATTTTCACCGCAATTTACAAAATTTTTCATAATTGTGCTTTAATGGTGGGCGGTTTTTGTTTTTAAGAATCTTCCTCACACACAAAGCGATCGCTGATGCTACTCACACACAAAGAAAACATTGTAAAATTCAGTTGGCTTCTACCCAGTTTCTTAAGCTTGCTCCTGCTTGGCTCCACTGTTAAAGCTAATGGTGCGGTGCCTGGGGCGGGTGTAGGCATCGCAAATTGGCATTTTGATAGCAATCGCAATCATCTGGACTTCACCACAGATGAAAATGTTCAACCGAAAGTACAATTACTTACTAACCCTACTCGTCTGGTAATTGATTTGGCTGGAGTTACATTAGGATATCCACAGACTAGTCAAAGAGTGGGCCCAGTAATTAAAGACATCCGCATTGAGCAGTTTAATGCAGAGACTACCCGCATGGTAGTTACTTTAGCACCCGACTACACCTTTGATTTAGCACAGGTGCAACTGCAAGAGGAATCCCCCAATCATTGGTCTGTGCAGTTACCCAAGCCAATACGATTAACTGCAACCCAGCCACAATATTTAGAGATAACTCCGAGTATTTCTCCAAGAGTGAATGATAATAGCAGTCTCTTTGCTGGTGTGGTGCCGATGCATTCACCGATGAAAGCGCTGGAACCTCAAATTAAAGCCTTGATGAGTCGCTACAGCTTTCTGAAAACAGGAATGTTTTTTCTGGATTTGGATACTGGGGATTATTTGGATATTGGAGGCGATCGCGTTTTCCCTGCTGCTAGTACAATCAAACTGCCGATTCTCATCGCTTTTTTCCAAGATTTAGATGCTGGTAAAGTCACCCTTCAGGAAAACCTGACTATGCGGCGTGACTTAGTTACCAATGGTTCTGGAAGTATGCAATATGAGCGAGTTGGGAAGAAGTACACAGCTTTGGAAACCATCACTAAGATGATTACCATTAGTGATAATACCGCCACTAACATGATTATCGATCGCTTAGGTGGAGCGGCGAAACTAAATCAGCGTTTCCGTAGTTGGGGACTGAAAGACACAGTAATTCGCCATCTTTTAGCTGATTTAAGAGGAACCAACACCACAAGTTCTCAAGATATGGCGCGGGTGCTGGCTTTAGTTGTGAATAACAAGTTAGTTTCGCCACAGAGTCGGGAGCAAGCCTTAGATATTCTGCGTCACACCACAATTCATACACTGCTTCCCGCCGGTTTGGGGAAAGGTGCAGTTATCGCCAACAAAACCGGAGATATTGGGTTTCTTATTGGCGATGCAGGATTTGTTACTATGCCCAATGGTAAGCGTTACCTGGCGGCTATCTTCGTTACCCGTCCTTATAAAGACACAAGAGGGAGAGACTTTATCCGTCAAGTTTCCCAATTGGTTTACAATTATCTGAATCAGCCGAATCCAGTTGCTGCGGTTGATTCACCTAATAGTCTTACGAGATAGGAGTAGGGCGCAAAGCTAGCTGCGCATAGGTGTCAAGTTAACGTGAAAGCCCTATAATCATCTGATATTAAGTCCACTCGCCTATCCGCGTCACCCCACCCCGGTTTTGTCTAAAGCCAAAACCGCCCCTCCCCTTGCCAAGGGGAGGGGTTGGGGGTGGGGTAAAGTATACGTGGGGACAAGCAAGCATTTGAGCTTAAGTTGACACCACTGCATAGCTGTACGTCCCTACAGTAATTAGATAATTGTAATTTTACTTGCGGCTATAGTAGCCTTTTCCCTAGCCTCTTGGACATTCACACCCTTCGCCAAAGCTACGCCCATCCGCCGATATGGATGAGCATTAGGTTTACCAAATAATTTAATATCTACATCTTTTTCCGACAAAGCATCGGCGACACCACTAAAAGCAACAGAATCAGATTTTTCTGAGGCTAAAATTACTGCACTAGCAGATGCTCCTAGCTGTTCAATATGAGGAATTGGCAAGCCTAAAATAGCTCTTAAATGTAGTTCAAATTCATTAAGATTTTGTGAGATTAAAGTCACCATTCCCGTATCGTGAGGTCTGGGAGAAAGTTCGGAGAAAATCACTTCATCTTTGGTGATAAAAAATTCAACGCCAAAAATTCCGGCTCCTCCTAAAGCATCAGTAACTTTTATCGCTATTTCTTGGGATTTTAATATTTTATCTTCAGAAATTTCTGCGGGTTGCCACGATTCTTGATAATCGCCTCTTTCTTGGCGATGACCAATGGGAGAACAGAAAATTGTCGGTGCATTCCACTGTTTAATTGTCAGTAAAGTTATCTCAATTTCAAAGTTAATAAATTCTTCGACGATGACCTTTTGACTATCTCCTCTAGAATTAGCGATCGCATAATTCCAAGCTTGCTCAACCTCACTCTTATTCTGCACTACAGATTGACCTTTCCCAGATGATGACATCACCGGTTTAACAACATTGGGAAAGCCAATTTTATCCGAAACTGCAATTAATTCTTCTAAAGTTGTTGCATAACCATATTTAGCCGTTCTAATGCCCAATTCTTGATGTGCCAGTTCCCGAATTCGATCGCGGTTCATTGTATAGTTAGTAGCAGCCGCAGTCGGTATAACTGTAATCCCTCGCTGTTCAAATTCGATGAGTTTTTCGGTTCGGATTGCTTCAATTTCTGGTATAATAATATCTGGCTGATATTTTGTCACTACAGCTTCTAAATCATCAGCACTGAGCATAGAAATAACTTCATAAGCATCAGCAACCTGCATCGCTGGAGCATTGGCATAGCGGTCAACGGCAATCACATAATTACCAAGACGTTGAGCAGCGATCGCAAATTCTTTGCCTAGTTCTCCTGAACCTAGCAACATCAATTTTTGGGGTAACTTAATACTCATTAACTTATCCAGGTCAATATCAATTCAATCATCTTATAATTTTCTGCGTTTTCATTACTAACTTCTCAAGAATTAAATATTGCTTTGCGTGATTCTAAATCTTGACGTTGTAGATGAGTTAAACCAATACCTTCGCCAAACTGACACTTATCTACTAAAGTCTCTAACCAAATAGTCTCGTTCAGAGTTGCACCTCGTAAATCTGCATTTCTCAAGTCGGCTTTCGTAAGATTTACAAATAAAAGGTCTGCATTTACTAAACTACTACCTTGGAGATTTGCTTCTGACAAATTTCCTCGGATGAAATTGACACCATCTAAAACTAAACCAGATAAATCTGCTCCCATCAGATTAGGAAATTTTAGTTGACTGGGATATTTAAAAAATCGCATTATACAAATTATATTCGCTTCATTTAATTGAATTTTAGTTAAAAAATCATAACGAGCGATGCCCATTTGCTTCAGAATTTGTAGACGTTGTGGGGAACTTTGTTCTAAAAAGTGAATGGCTGTGTTGCGTAGGTCTTGAGTAGAGATATTTAACATGATTTTCAGATTGTTGTGATACTTGTGTGAATAAAAAAATAACAAATAATAGATAATATAGCAGTCTTCAAGCATTCATAAAAAACAAAAACCCCAATTTCTTTGAGAAATTGAGGTTCTAAGTTTATTGATAACTACCGAGCTAATGTTATGCTAATAATGCTTTGGTAGCAGATTCGCCTGCTAATCTCACTTGCCTTGTCAACTGCAAATTTAACCATCCTAGAAAAGTTAACTCAGCGAGGAATGCCATAAAAATTGTTGTCGTACTAGAGCCTTGGATACCAGCCCAAGGAAAAGTTGAAAACAGCCATACAGTAGACATCACAGTAGACACCTGTGATGTGATGCCGATAAATTCTAAAATTATCGGTGGTAGGAACACTGCTGCACCTATAATCCGAATTGCCCAGAAAGAACGTTTGGGAGTTTTCAGCAAAAGTAGTAATTGGGCGATGGTAGCGTAAATCATGATTACGCTGATAGACAAAGCTATAGCTAAAAGTACTTTAAACCTGTCAACATCGTTACCCAGCCAAGTTTGGCCATTGTTCGTATCAAATATAGATGTCAATGAAATCCAAATTAGCCAGGGGATAGTAACAATTGTAAGATTAATTGCGATCGCCACGAGTGCAGGGCTTTTTTCAGCCCAAATTAGATCCTGCCAAATACTCTTGTGGCTAGAAACTCTTTGATGTCGATATCTTGCCCAATCTTGTACATCTTGACGGTGAGGCGAAAGAACTGCAATTAAACTTAAAATCAACACCAAGTTGTACGATACTAGCAAAATGTAATTTCCCCCAACTTGTCGATCTAGTGTGTAATTATTTTCACTACTTTGTAGAGTAAAACCCCAGATCATCAACTGGCAAAACGCTACTAATAAATAACTTTGCTTCTTACTAATTATTGAGGCTTGAGGATTACGGAAGCAACGTTTAAGAATTTGCAAAATTCCGTAACTGCACAATCCCAAATTTAATAGATGAAAGCCGACAACAGTAATAAGATTTCTTCCTAATGGTAAATAGAAAAACTGCAATTTTTTAATATCCGAGCCACTGGATAGATTAAATAAGTTAGGAAATAGATAATTAGTTGTATCCCAAGGATTAAAAAGTCTAAACCAAGCAGTTGAATAATTTAAACTGTTGTTAGAAGACGATGCAAGTAACATCGTTATGAACAAAAACACAAAAATTATACCACTAACTAATAAACCTAACAAAGGCTGAGAACCACTAAATGAACGACTACATAAGCTAAGTAGTAGTGCAGCACTGTAGAAGAAAATACAGCTACCAGCAAGAATTGCATAGTAAGCCAAAATGTAACTAAAAGCAATTTTGGCAGAAAGCCCAGCCCATAAATGTAAAGGAACTGCTACTAAAATCATCAGATAAATTAAACTCGGAACTCCTAGCAACTTGCCAGTCAATATACTTGTTTCTGATTGGGGACTAAGACGGATAAAGTTGAGTGTGCCGCGAGTTTCTTCTTTAGCGAAATCGTTAATTAGGAAATAAGTTCCTACAACTAATAGTGTAAATATAAAAATTACACAAAATGTTAAGAATATATATTCCCAATGATCTCGCCACCACATTTGCCAATCAATTTGAATTTGGGGGCAAAAATTCTTTGAAAAGAAATCATTTAATGCATCAATTTTAGATTGATTTGATTCTTTGAAAACCTGTGTTTGTTGCGGTTCATATACTTGGCGTAAATGACAGTAAGTACCAGTTAAGGAGTATTTATTACCAGGAGGATTACTGAAATGATATAAAAGAACTACCAGTTGCAATAGGAAAGATGTCACAACTGCGATCGCTACATTAACAAATTTAAATTGTCCTTTAAGTTCGCGGAATAATTGCGGATTCCAATCGCCGATTTTGTCGATTAAATTAAGCATAGTCTGAAAAAATCCTTTCAAAATAGTGAGTGAGATTTATTGATGAATCAAGATGCTTGTTTGTGACCTAATTTTAAGAAAATACTTTCTAAGTCTTCTTGCGTGCAGTGAAAATCAGTTAAAGGAATGCCCGCTTTGATCAGCGATCGCAATAACTCGGCACTATCTTCATCTTTGCCGGAAAAATTCACTCGCACACTGTTTTTTCCTGATATAACCTCCCATTCTTCTACTAAAGGATGATGTTTAAGCTCGTTCAAAAGTGTCTCTAAGTTTCCGAGAGTTGATAACACAATTTGCTGATGTGCTAGACGTTGATAAAGTTGCTGTAGGGAAGTACTTTCTACTAAAAAGCCAAGTTCCATAATTCCTACAGAAGTACAAATTTCCGCTAAATCACTGAGAACGTGGGAGGAAATGATAACAGTCATTCCAGCTTCTTGCAAAGCCTTAATAATTTCACGAAAGTGCATCCTCGCAATCGGATCGAGTCCAGAAACAGGTTCATCTAGTAATAGTAAAATTGGTTCGTGGATAATGGTTCGCGCTAAACTTAAACGCTGTTTCATTCCCCTCGACAGAGTAGAAATCTGACTATTGCGTTTATTACCAAGTTGAATAAGTTCTAAAACTTCATGTAAGCGTTTAGTGCGGCGCGGTTCTCGCAAACGATATAAACGCGCAAAGTAATCTAAGTAATCCCAGACTGTCAAATCTTCATATAGTGGGTAGTCATCGGGTAAATAGCCAAGATGACGCTTAAGTTTGAGGTTACTGCTGTCACGGATGAGGCGATCGCCATTAATATAAATCTCACCTGTAGTTGCTTCCTCAGCAGTCGCCAACATCCGAATGAGAGTTGTTTTACCCGCGCCATTCGGCCCAATCAGTCCATATACTTCCCCCGCCTGGATTTCTAAATCAACATCATTGACAGCAACGTGTCGGTCAAATTGCTTAGTTAGTCCACGGGTGCAAATTGTTAATTCTTTTACCATCGCTGCTAGGGTGCGGCTTGTGATTAACCGCTAACCTAACTTTTTTTACAGCTTTTGTCAGGATGGTTTCCAAAATTGAAACTAGCTTTCAGAAAATTAGCGACAAAAAAATAGGTAAGGCATATACCCTACCTATTTTTCTATACATTAATTAAGAGATGTAAATTAGTTTGTAGTCGAGACTTTAATCCTTAAAGATTCAAGCATTTAATGCTTAGTACAAACATTTGAAAATTTTTGCAATAGACAACTATAGGACTCATATTTGATTTCTGAAAAAATTCAGTACAACTCAAAGAGCCTTCTTGCAAGAGTGCCTATTACCTCTTACCTGTTACCTCTCACCTCCTACACAACGAAGTTTAGAAATCAAATCGGATTGTTATAGTATCAAGTTATTTCCGATAGTGGTGGAATGACGTTCTTAATCCCATTAGCAGATGAACCGCTAATTGCATAACGGTATTCGGGAACTGGATACCCAGCCTCACCAAAAGTTTCACGGATAGTTTTATTAGTGTCGAAGTAAACCTGCCAGTAATGATCGTTATTGCAATAAGGACGTACTGCTAGTACAGGCCCGGCAAAATTGAAATTTAGAATTTCTATATCTGGTGCTGGATTTTGAAGGACATTAGGAATTTGGCTAATTTTCGCTTTCAAAAGTGCGATCGCTTCGTTGTGTTTGACATCATGATGGAGTTGAGCCACTAGATCAACCCGACGGTAAGGGTTGGCAGAATAATTCTGGATGTTATCAGCAAATATTTTATTATTAGCGACAATTGTCAACACGTTATCAGGCGTATTAATATTAGTTGTGAACAGTCCAATTTCTGTAACAGTGCCTGTCACGCCTGCCGTAGTAATGAAATCACCAACTTTGAAAGGTCGAAAAACAATTAAAAATGCTCCGGCTGCAAAGTTTGCTAGTAATCCACCCCACGCTGCACCAATTGCAATGCCAGCTCCTGCAAGCAATGCAGCAAAGGAAGTTGTTTCAACTCCAAAGAAGCCGAGAATTGCCACAACTAGAATAATTCTCAGTGTGACACCAATGATATTTAGAAGATAGTTAATGAGTGTTGGATCAACGTGTTGACCTCGGAAAGCACGTCGTACTAGCTTCAATCCAAAGTCAATCAAGCGTTGAGCAATCAGCCACAGAGCGATCGCCCCTAAAATTTTTAGTCCAAACTGAGTTAAAAGTTGACTAGCAACTAGGCTAATCTGTCTGAAATCCATAATTTTTTGCCTGTGAATTATGAAACACAATCAACATACAATAAATTAAATGAAAATCTCCTATAAATACTTTTTTTTAATTTTTGCTGTCATGTCCAGCAGATAGCAAACTGTTCTCGGAGCATGTTTGAACAGTTTTTGTCACATATAAATATTTTCTTGCAGAATTATCTACTTTTGACTTTACTGCTGTTTTTTCCACTCCTCAATTCGAGCAAAGATGTCAATCGATACTGGGATTTTCCAAAATTTAATCCTTGTCTGGTGTATAGTAGGTAATTTAGGAATGGCTCATAAACGGTAGCTTTATCTGAAAAGTTGAGCCTTTACCCTCATTGCTGATCGCATGAATGTTACCGTCATGAGCCTGGACAATTTGTTGAGCGATCGCTAATCCTAATCCAAATCCGCCGCTTTCTCTGGTGCGTTCTGTATCAACCCGGTAAAAGCGATCGAAAATGTAAGGTAAATCTGCCTCTGGAATTCCAATTCCAGTATCAATAACCTGAATTACTGCCCGATCTGGGTGAGGTTCTAAGCGTAACCAGACAGTTCCACCAGACAAAGTATAATTACAGGCGTTGTTGAGCAAGTTTTCCACAGCTAGGCGCAGCAAATCGGGGTCAGCCCACAACTCAATAGGTTGTTCTGGTAAATGGCTGACCAACTCGATCGACGCTTGTGCAGCAACAGTATTGTAATAAATAGCCAAATTCTCTAGCAAGCTATTAAGATTAACCTTTTTGAGAGATTCGGGAGTTAATTTTCCCTGATGCCGAGCCAACAGCAGTAGGTTATTGACCAAGGTGCTCATCGACTTGGCGCTATCGATGATGTTCTCCATTGAGGGATGGATTTGGGGATGGTCTGCTGCCATTAGTAATCCAACTTGGGCATTGGTTAAAATCGCAGACAAGGGCGATCGCAATTCATGAGAAGCATCTGATGTAAAGCGTTGTAGCTGGCTATAAGCTTGCTGAACGGGTTGCATAGCTATGCCGCCAAGTACCCAACCTGTAAGTCCAATTAACCCCAATGCTACAGGCACAGCAAGGGTCAACATTAACTGAAATTGTCTGAGATCGTTTTGAGTTTCTGTCAGTGGGATAGCAACTTGCAGATAACCGATGACTGAATTTCCGCCTTGCACAGGTAACGTGACTTGACGCAGCCAAAGCGTCTCCCCTGTAAACTGGTCAACAGACTTAATCGTGAGAAACTCAGATGCTATTCCCAACTTTTCTGGAGGTGGAGTACCAAAAAACCGCTTGAGTTTGCCGTTGGGGTCATACCAGCGAACATAAACCAATTCAATATCAGCAGGGTGAGAACCACTACCCAATAGCGGTATATTGCTCAGATCGACTCGTTTTTGTCCTTTATACAGCCGATACTGCGAACTGGCTGCCATTAGCTCTGCTCTTTTATAAAGCAGTTGATCTAATGCTTTGAGCTTGTCTTTTACCTCAAGATTGTAAATGACTCCAGCAAAGAGAATGAGAATGCACCCCATTGAAAGGGTAAACCAACGAGCTAAGTTACGACGACTGCGGTTAAACACAAATAGAAGAATTCAGAAGTCAGAATTCAGAAGTCAGAATTTAAGATGTAATTAAGGGAACTCCGAGAAATAAATTATTTAATATTGTGGGGTGGTTGGATATTTTTTTATTTGGAAATCCCTAAATCGGATTAGGATTCTACTTGATTGTAGACTCTGAAATTAAATTTCAAGATGGTTCTGGAGGGTTGAGACGATAGCCCATACCGTAGACAGTTTCAATCCAATCGGCTGCTGCTAATGTTTGCAAACGTTGGCGAAGTTTACGAACTAAAACGGTGATTGCATTGCTTTCTGGCTCACTACCCCACTCCCATACGGCTTGCTCAATTTGGTTGCGAGTCAAAACTTGCTTAGGATGACGCATGAAATACTCTAGCAACTGAAATTCTTGGCTGGAAAGGGATACAGTCGTTTCTTGGCGCTCCAAAATGAGTGTATCGAGATGAAGTTCGAGGTCTGCCAAACAGAGAGTGTCTCCTTGCCAGAGGGGCGATCGCCTTCTCAATGCCCGCACCCGCGCCATAAACTCTACGATATCAATCGGTTTGACGAGGTAATCATCAGCTCCGGCATCTAATCCTATGACTTTATCGGGTGTAGTATCTTTTGCTGTGATCATTAATACGGGAGCAGTTTTTCCCGCCGCCCGATACTGTTGACACAAACTCACTCCACTAATCCGAGGTAACATCCAATCTAAAATCAGCAGATCGTATTCTTTTTCAGCTAAAAGCCATTGAGCGGTTTCACCATCCTTGACACCATCGACGCTGTGTCCAGCCTGAGAGAGAACCATTTGCAGCGGCATTAATTGCTTTGGATCATCCTCTACCAGTAAGATTTTCATCACTTTTATACACTTGTGCTTGTTTAGAATAATCCATTGAAGCAATCTCAACGTCTTTCATCAGTCAGATTTCAGAGGATCGATACTTTTCGGTTAAAGGGGAAAGGGTAAAGGGAAAAGGTTTGAATTTACCTTTACTCCTTACCCTTTAACCTTTCTTCCAGACGAAAAAAGGGATTGTTGGGTTTATCCGAAAAGTATTGCCATTAAGATATAGATGAAGTGTGAGCTAGCAAAATCAGCAGCAGGTGTATTGGTGTGGCATATTAGTAAACGTTGGCTGCAAGGGCTGGGATTAGAGTTTTGGTTGCCTCTACCACTAGTAGCGGTTGTGTTTTGGCTTGGCTGTAGTTTCCTGGCTGCTCAAGAGTTAAGCCGACCCTATTCCATAGAAAATAAACTTCAGTCAGATACTCAACTCGAAGCACGGATATCAGTCAATGTGTTACTCATTAACGCCGCCGTTAACCGAACTAAGAGAATTACCCAGGTTGAAGTGGAAACAGCAGATCCCATTCTCAAGCGATTGGAATTAGAACTTCAAACAATAGAATTCAACCAAATAGAAGCGACAATTGCCCAAGAGCTAGGTCTACCCCGGCAGGATATTAGAAAATTAGTGCGCTATGAATTTGCAGAATAACATCGATCCGATTTCAGGCTAGTATCGCAAGGCGGAAGTCAAAAGTAAAAAGTCAAAATTATTATGGAATAAGCTTTTTAGAGGATGTTTGAAAAGTCGTAAACTATACTATAAACCCCGCTTCCATTCCTCTTCTCAGATTATCAGGACTAAAGTCCTGACTACAAACTTAAAATTTATTTATGCCTAGATATTTATCTGGTTCAATTGATATATCGTTGTAGCATTTATCTGCGGTAACAGATACTGTAGTAGCGATCGGATGTCGAGCATAGGCTGAACGATAGTTTTTGAGTTGTCTGGGAAGACAATTACTCTACTACAGTAGCCTTCTCTACTTTATCCTTTTATTTTGGCTAAGGTATTGTAAACAAACAAGTTAATTATGAACAGAGATGAGTTGCTATTTGAGTTTCAAAACATTAGAGACCAGATAGAGACACTGTATAAATACATTAAAGAGACACCAATGCAGCAGCAACAGGTGATGGCGGAGTTAGAAGCTCTTGACATTTCTATCAGCAACCTAGAACTACTCAAAGAAGAAATGCAGGCTAGTTTAGAAACAATGGAAATCATTGAAGAACAACTGCTACAACAAAATGAAAAGATTATAACAGAACGCAAGCTTTATCATAATTTGTTTAAATTTGCACCTAATGCTTATTTGCTAATAGATACCCAAGCAAGAATTAAAGAAATCAACTATGCTGCTGCTGCATTATTAAATATGTTGCCCAGTTTCTTAGTTGGCAAATCATTAACTAATTTCGTCTCTAGAGAAGAGCGTCCATTCTTTCGTACCAAACTGAACCAGTTGTTAAATGTAAAGTCTGTGCAAGAATGGGAAGTATCTATCTGTCCGCGTAACGCTCAAGCTTTTGATGCTTTACTTTTAATAAAACCTGTCCGAGAAGCTTTTGGAATCGAGAGTTTACTACAGATATGCTTGCATGATATTACCAAGTACAAGCACATACAGCGATCGCAATTAGCAGCAAGTCAGCAACCTGTCTTAAGCGAACCTGTGGAAACGCCGCATCAGCTTGATGGCTTACGCATACTCTTTGTAGATGACGAAGCTGATACCCGCGAGTTGATTACAGCAGTGCTAAAGCAATATGGGGTGATAGTGACAACAGTTGCCTCTGTTAATGAGGCACTCTTGGAATTAGAGCGATCGCATCCCGATGTCATAATTAGCGATCTCAGAATGCCTGATGAAGATGGATACGCTTTGATTCAGAAAATTAAGGCACTAGAAATAGAGAAAGGATGGCAGATTCCCACTGCTGCCTTGACTGCTTATCTTGCAGAAGACCGCACCAAGGCAATAAAAGCTGGTTTCCAGTCGTACTTGCATAAATTTGCTGAACCAAGGGAGTTAATAGCAATGGTTGCACGGCTGGCTGGACGAGCGTGAACTAGGGCAGAGGGGCAGAGGGGCAGGGGGAAAGAGACTTTTGGGATTTTTGCACAGATACGGTAATCATAAGTGATTAGCCGGATATGATATAACTCCCCTTAAAAAGCTATCCATTATCCGGATCTTTCTTAACATTTGCGAGAGTCTTGACTCAGGTTTTTAGAACCCTGATTCGTTCGTTGTTCATTCTCAATAAAAACGCAGTTTTAGCGAGAAGATTAAAAGCAAATTTGTCAAGTATGCCTAAATTTTCAGTGTCTAAGACGGTTATAGAACATGGGTTTCAAGATTGTAAAGAAAGATGTGGGTAATGCATAGCCCTGTGGGAGAGAGGAATGGAAGTGGGGTTTTTAGAGCCGTCGAACTCACGTTAACCCACGCCAGCAAGCCTTAAAATGATGAATTAGAATAAGCCTATTTCTGTGCGATCGCACCCAATTAATTAACTACTAAAAGCGATGCAACGACTTCAAAGAGAAACAGTCACCCTAGAGGATATTGTCATCACTGAAGAGTTGTCCCGGCGAAACTCTCGTCCAGTCAACTTACTCTCGGAAAATCAAGCATTGCATACGTTGGCGCGGCAGTTAGTAAATCAGCCGGAAACGATGCTCCAGAGTCTAGTTGACATGGCACTAGAATTGTGCAATGCCCAAAGTACAGGGGTCAGTTTACTTGAACTCTTGCCAAGCGGTGAAGAAGTCTTTCGCTGGAATGTGTTGGCAGGAACATCAAAACAGTACGTAGGCGGCACTACCCCTCGCAACTTTAGCCCCTGTGGAACCTGCCTCGATCGCGGTACTCCTGAGCTTTTTTCCCATCCCGAACGATATTTCACCTACTTTCAGGAAGCTAAAATGCCCTTCGTTGAAGGGTTGGTGTTGCCTCTGATTGCTGACAACCAAGCACTCGGCACAATCTGGATTATATCGCACGATGAGCAGCGACACTTTGATCGTGAAGACGTGCGGGTGATGACGAGTTTGGCAGACTTGACTGCTGCTACCCTGCTTTTAAATCGGCGACAAACCAAGGAACTGCTGGCTGCCAACACTACCTTAGAAGCCGAAATTGTTGAACGCAAGCAGGCACAAGAACAATCGCGCGCTTTGATTGAGAATTTGCCGGGTGGGGCTGCATTTGTCGTCGATCGCGATCTGCGCTACTTGCTGGCTGAAGGAGAAGCCTTGTCTGCTGCTGGATTCAAAAGTGAAGATTTTGTCGGTAAGACGATTTTTGAGGTACTGCCGCCGGAATTAGCGGCAAATTACGAGGTGTTTTACCGTCGGGGGCTGGCTGGTGAGTCGTTTGAACACGAACACGATGCTCACAATCGCTCATTCATTTCCCGTGGAACGCCGCTGCGTTCTGGCGACGGTGAAGTTTATGCAGTGCTTGCCGTTTCTTATGACATTAGCGATCGCAAACAAGCGGAAGCAGCCGTGCGCGAATCAGAGCAAAAGTATCGATCGCTATTCGAGAATGTCAACGATGGCTTTTGCATTATCGAAATGCTGTATGACGATGGACAGCCAGTTGATTTCCGATTTCTAGAAGTCAATCCCGCATTTGAAACCCACAGCGGATTCAAGCACCCGGTCGGTAAAACGGCTCGTGATTTCACGCCAGATTTGCAAGCTGAGGTTCTGACGCATTACCAAAACGTGTTAGCGACAGGTAAGCCTATCGAGTTTGAAATTCAACCAACGGGTGTAGAACAGTATTTCCAGATTGCGGCCTATCGCTACGGCGATCCGCAGAACAAGCAATTGGCGATCGTGTTCTCTGACATTACAGATCGCAAACGTGCCGAAGAAACTCAAGCCTTTCTGTTGAAGTTGAGTGATTCCCTTCGCTCCTTAAGCGACCCTGTTACCGTCCAGGAAACTGCTATGCAGGTGTTGGGCACGCACATGAGCGTGAATCGTGCTTTTTACGGTGAAGTCTTAGATGACAATGACACTCTAGTTATTGGTCCGGGTTATGCCAATGAGCTATCCTCGTTGACGGGGCAGATTAAATTTTCAGAGTTTGACTCCGATCTACTCACCGCTTATCGCGCCGGACAAACCGTTGTGATTAACGATCTTTACCTGGATGTTGAACTCTCGGCACAGGCAAAGGCAGCATTCGATGCCATTCAGGTGCAGGCTGCCGTTGGAGTGGCGCTCGTGAAAAATGAAAAAGTGCGGGCAATCTTGAGCATTCATCAGTCTGTGCCACGCCAATGGACTCAAGCGGAAATCGCATTGCTGAAAGAAACAGCCGAGCGAACCTGGGCAGCCGTAGAGCGTGCCCGTGCCGAAACTGCCCTACGCGAATCAGAAATTGAGCGGGTTCGCGAGTCTGCTGCCCGCGAACAGGAACGCCAACGCGCCGAATCTCTGGCAGAACTCGATCGCGCCAAAACCCTCTTCTTTAGCAATGTTTCTCACGAATTCCGCACGCCCCTAACCCTATTACTCGCTCCCCTCTCTGATGCCCTGAGCGATTCTGCCAATCCCTTACCTCAAGAACAACAAAAACGGCTAGAAATCGCCCACCGTAACAGCTTGCGTTTGCTGAAACTGGTTAATACCCTGCTCGACTTCTCCCGCATCGAAGCCGGACGTATGGAAGCAGTTTATAAACCGACCGACTTGGCACTGTACACAACTGAGTTAGCCAGTGTATTTCGTTCCGCCATTGAACGGGCAGGATTGCGGCTAGCGGTCGATTGCCCATCATTGCCTGAGCCTGTATACGTAGACCGGGAAATGTGGGAGAAAATAGTTCTTAATTTGCTCTCCAACGCCTTTAAGTTCACCTTTGAAGGTGAAATCGCCGTCAGGCTGCATCTTGCTGATGAGCGTCATGTAACGCTACAGGTAGAAGATACAGGCTTCGGAATTGAGCCGGAAGAACTGCCCCATTTGTTTGAGCGATTTTATCAAGTGCGAAGAACAAAAGCCAGAACTCATGAGGGGTCTGGCATTGGTCTAGCTTTGGTGCAGGAATTAATTAAACTGCATGGTGGAACTATAGACGTAAGCAGTACCGTAGGACAAGGAAGTTGCTTCACTGTCACACTTCTATTAGGCACAGCCCACTTGCCAAGCGTTAGCGTAGCGGGGCGCGATAGCGCACGTCGCCTACGACTCGACGTAGGCGATCCGATCGCAACAACACGCACCTTGGCATCAACTGCATTAGGTGCAGCACCTTATGTTCGGGAGGCAGAACGGTGGATAGTGGAAGAAGGGGAAAGGGAAAAGGGAAAAGGGGAAAAGGATTTCTCTCTCCCTTCCCCTTTACCCCTTACCCTTTCCCCCTCCCGTGTCCTCATCGTCGATGACAACGCCGATATGCGCGATTATCTTAAGCGGATATTAAGCGAACACGATGTTGAAGTTGAAGCCGTTGCGGATGGGGCAGCTGCACTGGCAGCTATTACTGAACGAGTGCCTTCTCTGGTTCTTTCTGATGTGATGATGCCACTCTTAGATGGCTTTGAGTTATTGAAAGCGTTGCGTGGCGATACGCAAACAAAAGAAGTACCCATCATCTTGTTGTCTGCCCGTGCAGGAGAAGAGTCTGTTATAGAAGGACTCCTTGCTGGGGCTGATGATTACTTAATTAAACCCTTCTCTACTACTGAGCTTGTTACCCGTGTCTTAGCCCATCTTCAAATGACACAGTTGCGCTCTGTGGCACTCCACCAGGAGAAAACAATTAACCGAATGAAGGATAAGTTTTTAGCAGAAGTTTCTCACGAACTCAATACCCCCTTGGTTGCTATTCTCGGTTGGACGCGGTTACTCCGTAGCAGTCCGCCCAGTCAAGCTATGTTGACGAAATCCCTGGAAACGATAGAACGCAATGCTACTCTCCAAGCCAAACTCGTTCAAGATTTGCTAGATATCTCGCGCATCACTGCGGGTAAAATTAGCCTGAATCTAGAGCCAGTTGAACTGCAAGAAGTAATTGAAGCTGCGATCGCCACAGTGCATCAATCTTACCAAACGAAAGATATTCGCCTAGAGTGTACGCTTGCTCCTTTACCAGTAATAGTTCAAGGCGATCCAGACCGTTTACAACAAATTCTCTTAAATTTACTGACTAATGCTGTCAAATTTACTCCTACTGGGGGAAGAATTGAAATTAGTTTGCAAACTCATGAAAATCAAGCCCAGATTATATTAACTGACACTGGCTGCGGCATAAATTCTGAGTTTCTACCACACATTTTTGACGCATTTCGTCAAGCAAAAGGTACAAAAAAAGGACTAGGGTTAGGACTGGCGATCGCCCGCAACCTCGTAGAACTCCACGGTGGTATTATCTACGCCCAAAGTGCAGGAGTCGGGCAGGGTGCAACCTTTATTGTCAACTTACCGTTGAGCGGTAATAGCATTTAAGTCTTAAGGCAGTTTTGTAGTACTTAAACTTTGTTCTAGGCTAGATAATTGACTTCTAGCTTAAGAATAAATACTAATTATTTACAAATGTTAATTAAATTATTTATATTTAACATTAAAAATACATTATCTTAAGAGATTTCACTACAGCTAGCGATACCTTTTTACATTAACTTCGGTGCTTTAGTAATTATTTAACAGCGCAAAGAGGTAATAACATGAGTCAATCAATTTCCCAGCAAGAGTTAGAGACTTTATTAGATTACCTCCAGCAAAATTATGCTTATAATTTTCCAGATTATAATCAACTGAATTTAATAGCTCAGTTGCAAGACCGTATGCAGCAATTAAAAGTTGAGAAATATAGTAAATACTTGCAATACTTACAAGATAAACCCGAAGAACTTAATGTTTTAATTGACACCATTTTAAACAATTCCGCCGACTCGTTTTCTGAGCGCGATTCCTGGGATTATTTAGCTAACAAAATCATTTGTAAAATTATTAAGAGCAAGCATCCAGACGAAAAAATTCGAGTTTGGGTTGCTGGCTGTGCTTTTGGACAGGAAGCTTATGCAGTGAGTATGTTGCTAGCAAAAGTTCTGGGCATGGAGCAATATTTGAAACGAGTGCAAATTTTTGCCACGGATATAGAAGAAGACGCGCTCAAACGGGGGCGACAAGGTAGTTATAGTGAGTCCGAGCTAGCATACATTCCCTGTAAATTTTTGTCTGAGTATTGCGAGCAAATTAGGCCGATTCACGTTTTTCGCTCCGAACTGCGTAGGTCAATCATTTTTGGTCGCCATGACTTAGTTAAGAATCCGCCCATAGCTAAAATTGACCTGCTTGTGTGCCGCAACGCCCTAAAGTACTTCAACGCAAAAACTTACGCAACTATTCTACTTCGTTTTCATTTTGCCTTGAGCAATAATGGTTTTCTTTTTTTAGAAAGAACAGAAAGCTTGACTAACGACAAACAAATCTTCATCCCCGTTAGTATGAAGCATTCGATTTTTACTAAAGCAGAAAATCTCAGTTTGCAAGAATACTTGCAGATTCGACCTGAGTCTGCCGAAAAGAAAGTACTTGATTCTCCAGATTCTCAAATTATCCACTTCTGGCAAGCTGCTTTCCAAAACAGCCCATTTGCCTTACTTGCAGTCGATTGTCGTGGTTGCCTAATTACGGCTAACGAGCAAGCTTGTACCCTGTTTGGTCTTAAAGATGACGATTTAGGTGTGCGAGTAGAAGATTTAAGAATAGGACAAATTGTAAATCTTAGAGACTTGATGAAGCGGTTAAATCGCGATCGCTGCTCGATCAGTGAAAAGAACTTAGAGTGGACAACTAGCCACAGCACTCGTTATTTCGATATCCACATTACACCAATAATAAAACCGAGTGGTAGCCTAATTGGAGCAAATCTCACTTTTATTACAACACCTTTGCCAAATTACAAGAATTTAACGCCTGTAGAAATCGGATGAATGCGTTGTGACATACTCCCGACGCTCACCTTTCAGGTAAAGCGCGGGGCTGCTGCTAAAGCTCAAGAAGTCAGCTTGGCTTTCTTCTTAAATCCAGTCGTTTGTTGAATTCGGGCGATCGTTTATTGAATTCGGGCGATCGTTTATTGAATTCGGGCGGTCGTTTATTGAATTCGGGCGATCGTTTGTTGAATTCGGGCGGTCATTTCTTGAATTCGGGCGATCGTTTGTTGAATTCGGGCGATCGTTTGTTGAATTCGGGCGGTCATTTCTTGAATTCGGGCG
>NZ_JAVRCK010000042.1:0-48499 GCF_034530815.1 Nostoc sp. DedSLP03 | reverse complement strand
TTGAATTCGGGCGGTCATTTCTTGAATTCGGGCGATCGTTTGTTGAATTCGGGCGGTCATTTCTTGAATTCGGGCGATCGTTTGTTGAATTCGGGCGATCGTTTGTTGAATTCGGGCGATCGTTTCTTGAATTCGGGCGATCGTTTGTTGAATTCGGGCGATCGTTTCTTGAATTCAAGCAGTGGTTAGAGTGGGGTAAAACCACAGTTCAAACCCAAATTTCCAACTATTTCAGTAGTTTAGGACATAAACCTAATATCAAACCTAGACAACAAGCGACTTTTGACCCTGTTCCCTGTCCCCTGCTATATGTACCCTTATTCCACAAGAGTGCAAAAAGCACAAATGCCAAGAGGTCTATATTCATCTGTGTTGTCTTTGAACTTGAGGGATAAATGTGATTCAAAAATGAAAATTAAGTAGGATAAACAATTTATTCACTTTTCATTCACATTTATCAGTCATCCTGAAAGAGAAGCAGATAAGCAACCTAATTCGGCTCACAATTAAACTAAAAAATTCTAATTTTCACTATTAGATATTAATAATTTTTCGTTTTTAACTTACTTATTTATATAGGAGAATTTGTGATGAATTTACATTCAGTTAAATATGCAATAGGCATCATTTCTACCCGTCAAGCCGCAACACAGGTGCTTGATGAACTCAGAGCAATTGACTTTCCTATGCAAAAAATTTCTGTGTTTCCTTTAGACTCTAAACACGAAAATTTGCATGGAGATGCCAATGCGGATAAATATACCATAACTCCGAGCGAAGGTGCTAAAGCAGGCGCAATTACAGGAGGAACAGCCGGAGGCTTTCTGGCACTCACAGCCGGACTTGGCGTATTAGTTATTCCCGGTTTTGGGCCAGCATTAGCGGTTGAATCTGTGCTGGGTACACTGCTGGCGGGTGGAGCAAGTGCAATTTTGGGCAGTGTATATGGTGCATTTCAAGGTTGGTTTGCTCCCGAAAGGCAAGCTACGCTCTGTAAGCCAACCACCTTTCAAGAAGAACTTTTGGTGAAGGTAGAGGGAACAGCAGATGAAATTTTGCAAGCAGAATTGATTCTTAGTTACTGGGGTGTGCGAGAGTGGCATGTTTACGAACCTAGCAAAAGATTATCGTAATCACACCAATTTCAAAAATAAAAGGTACAGATTCAAACAAAGAAATTTTTACTTAAATCTGATGAGTATTAATTACGAATTAGTTTAACAGTTACTTCAATTTGGAGATACAGATGACAGCAAATACAATCGCTACAAATACTTTTGCTCAAACAACAGAAGATTTACTCAACTCTGAATGGCATTCTCTAGGCGAACAAAAGGTTGTGCAAATGTTAGCCAGCCATCCTGAAGCAGGTTTGAGCCATGAAGAAGCTACCACCCGACACCAGCAAATGGGTGCAAATCAACTGACTACTAAAAGTGGAAAAAGTCCTTGGCTGCGATTTTTAGAGCAATTTAATCAACCACTACTATATATTTTGCTGACGGCGGGAGTAGTAACGCTGCTGCTGCAAGATTGGATAGATGCGGGAGTAATTTTTGGTGTCACCCTGATTAACGTTATCATTGGCTACATTCAAGAATCGAAAGCAGAAGATGCGATCGCAGCTTTATCCAAAGCTGTCACTACCGAAGCAACTGTGATTCGCAATGGTCAAAAAACTCGTTTGGCTTCGACTGAACTTGTTCTGGGTGATTTGGTATTGCTGGCATCTGGGGATAAAGTGCCTGCGGATCTGCGGCTATTAAGTGTGCGTGGCTTGCAAGTTGACGAGTCTGCCTTAACAGGCGAATCCGTTCCGGTGGAGAAAGTAACCCAATTGTTGGATGTCGAGACACCGTTAGCCGAACGCAGCAATATGGTGTATGCCGGAAGTTTTGTGACTTTTGGACAGGCAGAAGGGATTGTAGTAGCGATCGCAGATGCCACCGAAACCGGTCGCATCTCCCAGTTAATTGAAAGCAGCACAAATCTGAAAACACCGCTAACACGAAATATTGACAAATTTAGCAAAAGCTTGTTGTATGTCATTTTAGCTTTGGCTGCTTTGACATTTGCAGTCGGATTAGGACAAGGCGAATCTTGGATTAATGTTTTTAAAGCGAGTGTAGCTTTGGTAGTCAGCGCGATTCCCGAAGGATTACCTGCGATTGTTACCGTCACTTTAGCGATCGGAGTTTCCCGGATGGCACGACGTAAGGCGATTATTCGCAAGCTACCTGCTGTGGAAACTTTGGGAAGTACCACCGTTATCTGCTCTGACAAAACTGGGACGTTAACTGAAAATCAGATGACGGTTCAAAAGATTTATGCAGGTGGACAACACTACACCGTTAGCGGTATTGGTTATGCCCCAGACGGTGAAATCCTGATGAATGGACAGCCTGTTGATTTCAATGCAGATGGACATACTGCTCTTTGGGAATCCCTGGAAGCTGGATTGCTCTGCAATGATTCTCACATCGAATGGGGAGATGGACAGTGGGACTTAGTAGGAACCCCAACCGAGGGAGCATTGATTACAGCTGCCAATAAAGCGGGATTGACGCAAGCAAATCTAGAGCAAGAATTACCTAGAATCGATACCATTCCCTTTGAGTCTCAATTCCAATACATGGCAACTTTGCATGAATTAGATGCAAAGCGATCGCTCAATATCATTTATCTCAAAGGTTCTGTAGAGGCAATTATCCAACGATGCGATCGGATGTTCGATGCTCAAGGAAAACTCGCTCGTCTCAATCCCGCCGCCGTGGAACAGGAAGTCGCTGATATGGCAAACCAAGGGTTACGAGTGCTAGCTTTTGCCAGCAAAGAAGTTGCCACTAAGCGATCCTTAGATCGTAACGATCTCGATCGAGGACTGGTGTTTCTGGGACTGCAAGGCATAATCGATCCGCCGCGTGAGGAAGCGATCGCCGCAGTCAAAGCCTGTCAATCTGCCGGGATTCAGGTAAAAATGATTACTGGGGATCATGCACTAACAGCAGCTGCGATCGCCCAGAAAATGGGAATTTGCTCGACTGAAGCACAAGTTTTCACCGGACGGCAATTAGCTCAGATGGATGAAAATGAATTCACCCAAGCAGCTGAGGAAGGTATGGTTTTTGCGCGAGTTGCTCCAGAACAAAAATTGCATCTGGTAAAAGCGTTGCAGTCTCAGGGTGAAATTATTGCCATGACTGGAGATGGTGTCAACGATGCTCCCGCTCTCAAACAGGCAGATATTGGTGTAGCGATGGGCATAGCCGGAGCAGAGGTGGCCAAAGAATCGGCGGATATGCTTTTAACTGACGATAACTTCGCCTCAATCGAAGCGGCTGTGGAAGAAGGACGTAGTGTTTATCGCAACTTACGAAAAGCGATCGCTTTCTTGCTGCCGATTAACGTTGGCGAATCCATGACAATTTTGATTGCCATTCTCCTGGCAACTGTGCTTCCCATCTTACCAATCCAAATTCTTTGGTTGAACATGGTTAGTTCAGTAGGGTTGATTGTTCCTCTCGCTTTTGAGCCAAAATCTGGACAGGTGATGGAGCAACCACCACGCAACCCTAGAGAAAAGCTTTTATCAGGCAGTTTACTTAAACGCATATTAGCGATTTCTGTTTTCAATTGGGTGGTAATTTTTGGGGTGTTTCAATGGATACTGCAAACTACAGGCAATGAAGCCTTAGCTCGCACGATGGCGATTAATGGATTGGTGGCAGCAGAAATCTTTTACCTGTTAAGCATTACCCAGTTTTTCCCATCTCTAGTCGCCAAAATCCAAGGTAAACGCACACCTGTAGCTTATGCACCTGCGATCGGAATTGTGGCTGTGGTGATTTTACAATGTCTGTTTAGTCAGTGGAGCATGATGAATCAAGTGTTTGACACCACACCTTTGACATTTATCCAAGCTCTCATTTGCATGGGTGTAGGTTTGCCAGTGGTGTTTATAGCTTTGATCTTGCAGCGTTTCGATCCGCTCAACTAGGGATATAGGACTTTTTTGGTAGTTTCATCCAATGCCAGATGATTACGTTAGAGTCGCATCCAATTGAAGAAGAATTCAGAAGTCAGAATGGGCTAAACGCCCTGCTACCGCTAACAGGAATCAGAATCAAGAGCGTGGGGGATTCAGACCCTTACAGGTGATTGTAGACCGCTAAATCGTTCGTGCAGCGTCTCTGAAAGACAAGATTTAGCTCTTTTCTTAAACCCAGTTATTCATCTGCCAGTCACACTCCAATTAAATTCTGAATTCTGGCTCCTGACTCCTGAATTCTATTTAGAAATTAAAAACTCCATCAGTACATTTTGCTAGGTATGATATTTAATCTGAAAGCATTTACCTAGTAACAACCAGCTATGACCCAGAACTACCGCATTACTCTACTCCCCGGCGATGGCATTGGCCCTGAAATTATGGCAGTGGCGGTAGATGTACTGAAAGTCGTAGGGAAGCAATTCGATCTGAAGTTTGAATTCCAAGAAGCTCTCATCGGTGGTGCAGCAATTGATGCCACAGGGGAACCCCTACCATCTGCCACTCTAGAGACTTGCCGTAATAGTGATGCTGTATTACTCGCAGCGATTGGTGGTTACAAGTGGGATTCTCTGCCATCTAATTTACGTCCAGAAACAGGTTTGTTAGGGTTACGTGCCGGTTTGGAATTATTTGCCAATTTGCGCCCAGCGAAAATTTTGCCCCAGCTAATCGACGCTTCAACTTTGAAACGCGAAATTGTCGAAGGCGTGGATATTATGGTGGTGCGCGAACTCACTGGTGGGATTTACTTTGGTAAACCTAAAGGTATTTTTGCTACAGAAAGCGGTGAGAAACGCGGTGTAAATACAATGGTTTACACTGAATCGGAAATTGAACGTATTGGGCGAGTGGCTTTTGAAGCGGCTAAAAAACGTGGTGGAAAACTTTGTTCGGTAGATAAGGCGAACGTATTAGAAGTATCTCAGTTGTGGCGCGATCGCATCACCCAACTTTCTCAAGAATATCCAGATATCGAACTCTCTCATTTATATGTAGATAATGCTGCTATGCAGTTGGTACGCGCTCCCAAACAGTTCGACACCATTGTTACAGGCAATTTGTTTGGTGATATTCTCTCTGATGCTGCTGCCATGCTCACAGGTAGTATTGGAATGTTACCTTCAGCTAGTTTGGGCGCTTCTGGGCCTGGTGTATACGAACCAGTTCATGGTTCCGCCCCAGATATTGCCGGACAGGATAAAGCAAATCCTCTAGCACAGGTTTTGAGTGTAGCGATGATGTTACGTTACGGTTTAGACCAACCAGAAGCGGCAGATCGTATCGAACAAGGTGTATTGCAAGTTTTAGAGCAGGGCGATCGCACCGGGGATATAATGTCTCCAGGAAAAAACCTCCTTGGTTGCCGCGCTATGGGAGACTCACTGATCAAAGCTATCGAACAAAAATAATTTTATATAGCAACTTGGGCAATTTGGCAACCTTTGCTATAAGTTTCGGGTAGACTAAAGGGAAATCTAGCAATCAAATAACAGTCGATAGTGTACGCATTACGACAAGGTCAAGTAAATTTTACCGCCCCCAAGAACCAATCGCCTTTGATTGATCCCTCTGTAATCAGAGCTGCTGGGCAGATATACTATACTCACTGTGAAGTCCATCCCGAAATAGCAGGGCAACCTTCTGGTGTAGCAATTAATCGTGTGACTCATCGAGGTAAGGTTATTTTTACTAACCAGCCAGTTCTTTTACCTCAAGAGTGTTTTGTGCCCTTAAGTCAAATTGAATCCCACATGTATTAGTCATTGGTCATTGGTCATTGGTCATTGGTCATTAGTCATTAGTCATTAGTCATTAGTCACTTGTCCTGAGCGTAGTCGTAAAGCCTACGGTATAGCTTCGCTTAAGGCGCAACCTCTCCAAGAGTTGTATTGGTCATTGATGACTAGTTATTGACAAATGACAAATGACACAGGACAAATGACAAAGGACAAATGACAAAGGACAAATGACTGTATGGACATTTTGTTCGCCATTCCGGCGAGTGTAATGGTCTTTGCTTTGGGTGCATCTATTGGTAGTTTTCTCAATGTTATTGTTTATCGCCTACCTGCTGGGTTGTCAATTCTTTGGCCGCCTTCTCGTTGTCCTAAATGCTTAAACCAGCTAAAAGCTTACGACAACGTACCAGTGTTCGGCTGGATTTCCTTGAGAGGGCGGTGTCGATATTGCAAAAGCAAAATTTCTGTCCGTTATCCTGTGGTAGAAGGGGTAACGGGCATAATTTTTTTACTAATTTTTTGGGTATTTCAAGTTTCGACTTTAACAATAGGCTATTGGGCTTTTTGCAGTTGGTTATTGGCGCTATCACTCATCGACTTAGATACAATGACCCTACCCAATCCACTTACTAAGTCGGGTTTAGTGGTGGGAATTTTGTTTCAAATGGTAGTTGGTTTTCTACCAGAGGGTAGTTTTGTGGCATTGGTAAATCACTTTATGATCGCTATAGTTGGTGCAGTATTAGGCTTATGGCTGTTTGATGCGATCGCCCTATTGAGTTCAATTGCCTTTGGTAAAACTGCAATGGGTGCAGGTGACGCCAGGTTAGCAGCCATGATGGGAGCCTGGTTAGGCTGGAAATATTTGCTCTTAGCTAGTTTTATTGCCTGTGGGCTGGGAGCATTAATTGGCATCGGTGTTTTGATTATGCAGCGATCGCGACAAAAATTAGGACAAAAGATCCCTTTTGGCCCTTTTCTGGCTTTAGGATCTGTGATTACGCTGTTTAGCGGCGAAGCCATTTTGTCTAACTACCTGCGGTTATTTTTCCCAGCGTCTTGAATTGAAGTAGGGAGCAGGGAGTGCGGAGCAGGGAGCAGGGGGCAGGGGAGAATAATAAATAACTAATGACCAATGACCAATGACCAATGACAAATGACAAATGACAAATACCCATACCTAATGCTCTTTCATAAGAAATATTTATAATTCGTGACTGTAACCAACATTACCCCATCAGCCCTTCACATTTTGATAATATTCAGCTTGTGACTTGTATTACCCTCTTAACGACGATTAACCGTTGGCAAGTACAACTAGTGCAACAGATGCTGATTGTTCAGAACCCAGCAATACAAATAATTGATTAGGGTGGGAGGGGGAGAGCATCTTATTTGGAGGTTGGTATTCTCATGGTTTTGTCACTACGTCCATATAATTAAGTCTGCTGAAAAAAAGAGCAAGAGACTTGTATTGGTATAAGTATTTTCGTTAAGCTGGCAACCAAAGACGAAAATTAAGGTCTGAATTGCTTAAAAACGTAGTTTAACGATGTATTCATAAGTCATTTGTCTTTACTAATGACTTATGACTAAGCACAACCAATACGGTTTGACATGTTTTCGACCTCATACCCACTTAAAATAAAATAAAAAATGGCTAACAACGAAGAATCACGTGGTTTAAAGTCTCTATTTGATTGGTTTGCAAATCGAAGGAAGTCAGGATCTACCAGCCTCGAACGCCAAGAACGTGAAATTGCTGATGGTTTGTGGCATAAATGCTCTAAGTGTGGTGTGTTGGCATATACAAAAGACTTGAAAGCCAATCAGATGGTTTGTGTCGAATGTGGTCATCACAATCGGGTAGATAGCGATGAGCGCATCCGTCAATTGATTGATAACAATACCTGGAAACCTCTGGATGAGCATTTGCGTCCAACTGACCCGCTAGAATTTCGCGATCGCAAACCTTACAGCGATCGCTTGCGGGAAACACAAGATAAAATTGGCTTAATAGACGCAGTAAAAACTGGTTTAGGTCAAATCAATGGTTTGCCAATTGCCCTTGGAGTTATGGACTTCCGTTTTATGGGTGGTAGTATGGGTTCGGTCGTGGGAGAAAGACTCACCCGGATGATTGAGCAAGCCACTCAACGACGCTATCCTGTAGTTATCGTCTGTACCTCTGGTGGCGCGAGAATGCAAGAAGGTATGCTCTCTTTGATGCAGATGGCAAAAATCTCCGCAGCCTTACAGCGCCATAAAGACGCCCGATTATTATATATTCCTGTTTTGACCAATCCGACAACGGGCGGCGTTACCGCTAGTTTTGCAATGTTGGGCGATATAATTTTGGCAGAACCCAAAGCAACCATTGGTTTTGCTGGTCGGCGAGTGATTGAGCAAACCCTGCGGGAAAAACTACCTGAAAATTTCCAGACTGCTGAAGATTTGCTCCAGCATGGTTTTGTTGATGATATCGTACCCCGTACCCAATTAAAGAACACCCTAGCCCAGCTGATTGCTCTACATCAGCCTGTATTAACAACACCTCACATGGTGTTGTGGGAAACAATGTCCTTGACTTCTACCGCCGCAGAATAAAGTATGGGGCATTGGGGATTGGGGATTTGTCATTTGTCATTTGTCATTTGTCATTGGGCATGGAGAAGAGACAAGGTAGACAAGGTAGAGGGGGGAGACTTGGGAGAGACTGGTTCAATAATTCCTCCTTGTCTCCCTTGTCCCCTGCTCCCCCTGCTCCCCCGCTTCCCTGCTCCCCTGCTCCCTCACTCCTTAACCTCTTTGCTCTTGGAGAAACATGAGCGGAACAAGAGCTACTAGTCGGAATAGACCAGAAAGGGCAAACAAGCTTAGTAAACCTCCAGACTGGGAAAATTGGACGATGAAACTGCCTATAGTTGTGCCCAAAGCGCCACTTACTCCAGCAACGGCAGCTGCGATCGCAAAATAGATAGACTGATTTTTTGTTGGTGCGATCGCCAATTGTATATTGTTGTTGCACAAGTCAATTGCCGCCCAAGTCCCTCCAATCAAGATGTGTAACAGTGGCAACCACAGCCAGATGTCAAGGCGATTCACACTAATCCCCAGCCACAGAAATGGTGTAGCTGCAACCAAAATCCCAATAGAGATGAGGATGGGACGATTACCTATCTTGTCTGCTAATTTTCCCCACAGGATAAACATCAGCAAAGTCGCCGCCGCCTGAAAGCTGTTGTAGATAGTCACGTAGCTCACATTCAAATCCAGCGTGTCGAGCATATAAAGGTTAAAAAAAGGACTGCTGAGGTTAACAGCAAGCGTCCAAAAGCTGAAATACAGCAGAAAAATCAAAAAGTTAGAGTTTTTCCAGATGCTATTAATTGACTGGTCTTGTGGTGGATGAATTGATTGAAGGACTTTAGAAGATTCATCTTTTGCAACCTCTGATTGAATCTCACTTGGGGTTAAGTTGCCATAATAAGTGTTTTGCGTAGCTTGCAGCTGTAGGTATCGCGGATTCATATCCACCTGGAAATACTGGCATCCTAATCCTATAATCCCAAACACAACGCTTACCAGTAGAACTATCCCATAGCCTTGTAGAGATCCCCCATACCAATGTGATACAACTAGACCGGCAATTGGTACGCAAACTAAAGTGCTAAGGTTAGCAGCACTATTGCGTGTCCCAAAAAACCTGCCTCGTAATTGCCGGGGAACTATCATTGCTACCCAACTTAGCCATGATGCAGTTCCTAGTCCTCCCAAAAGATTGCTGAATAGAACAATCAAGAGTGTCAATATGACTAACTGGTGAGTATCAAACACTCCCCAACTAGCGCTGGCAATACCAATTACTAAAATCAGCCATAGCAGCCGACTAATTCCGTGTGTGCGAAGCGAATATTGAAAGCGGCTGGTGCTGCGTTCCGACAAGTAAGCACCCAACGGCTGAATGAGATTGACCAACATGGGGATAGAAGACAGCATCCCAAATACCACTGGACTAGCACCCAACTCCACCAATAAATTGCTGAGTAAAATCCCGCCAGTTCCAAGAGAGTAAACCGATGCTAAGACAGAATCCGCAGTGGAAGCTTTTAAACTAGTGCGAATAGTATCCTTGGAAATTCGAGAGTTTGAAGAAATTGCTGTTGGTGGTGAGGCAATTTGGGTAAATTCTAGAGTTAGTGGTGCAGTTGTTTCAATCTGAACAGAATCCATCAACATAAATTATGGGTGAAGTATCCTCGGACAAATCAGGTTGTAAAGGGACTCAGTATGCTTTAATTAGCATTGCTGATAATTTTTCGTTATTTTAGCTTGCAATTTTCAGCCAAAATTTCAAATAAGTAAAATATCATTCCTTAATAACACAAGGTATAAGCGGGGAAAGAGAATATTATTTGTTTGTGAACACTAAAGGATTATTTAATTTTTTGGCATTGATGATGGCGATCGCGATCGGTATTATTGCTTGTCAAAGCCTACAATTGCCAAGCAAACCGTTAGCATCTACCGCAGTCACCATCAAACTTAGTGGTTGGGGAGGCTCTCCCATTGAGCAAAAACTATTGAGACAAGTACTGCAAGACTTTGAAGCACAACATCCAACGATTAAGGTCAAATATGAGGTAATTTCCGACCAATACATGGATGTAATCAAAACTCGTTTAGTTGGGGAAGCTGCGCCCGATGTTTTTTATCTGGATGCGCTGGAAGCTCCTTTCTTAATGAGTCAGAATGTCCTAGAACCGTTAGAAAGTTACATCACCCCCGAATTTGACCTCGCAGATTTTGAGGATACCCTACTCGACAGTTTTAAATACCAAAATCAGATTTACGGTCTTCCCAAAGACTATTCAACCTTGGCTCTGTTTTATAACAAAAAAGCTTTCGCCGCCGTCGGCTTGAGTACTCCGCCAGCAACTTGGGATGAATTACGTAACTACTCGAAACAATTGACAGGCAAACTTAACAAATATGGCTTTGGGGAAATTCCAGAATTAGCGCGTCAGGCTTATAAAATCAAAGCTTTTGGTGGACAACTTGTCGATCAAAATGGTTATGCTACTTTTGCCAGTGAGTCAGGTTTACAGGGTTTAGAGTTGGTGGTAAACCAATATCAAAAAGATCGTTCCTCTGCCCAAAAATCTGATGTAGGGACAAACTCAGGTAGTGAAATGTTTGGTCAGAGTAAAGTAGCAATGGTGATTGAGGGTAACTGGGCAATTCCTTATCTAACTGAAACCTTTCCTCAAGTAAAGTTTGCTACCGCACCAGTGCCTACGATTAATGATAAAAAAGGCACGATGGTGTTTACAGTTGCCTACGTGATGAATAAGCAAGCACAACACAAAGCCGAAGCTTGGGAGTTAATTTCTTATCTCACAGGTAAAGAAGGAATGCAAAAGTGGACAGGAACAGGATTTGCTTTGCCAACACGTAAATCAGTGGCAAAGAATTTAGGTTATGACCAAGATGCGTTGCGATCGCCATTAGTCGCGGGTGTGAATTATGCTACACCGTGGCAGGTGGGTCAATATCCAAGTGCGATCGTCAATAATTTTGATAACCAGTTTGTCAGCGCTTTGTTGGGACAACAACCATTAAAACAAGCGATGCTGAAGGCAGAAAATGAAGCAAATCAGCAGATTAAGACGATGGACTAACTTAAGAGTATCTACTGCATAATACTTAACTCCTAAGATCAAGTATGAGGGCACAATTTACAGGTAAATGGACTATTGTTAGGGCAGAAAGTGGGAAAATCTCTACTTTTTAGAAGTCAGTAGTATAATTCAATTAGTTAAAAACGCTGTATTTATTCAGTAAACCAGCGACGCACAGCACCATCCAAGCCATAATAAGTGGATTTGAACTGTTTCATAGCGGCTACGTACTGAGATAACATCAGTACTACATCACTATTTTGAGGGATATCATCCTCATCAATGAGATCAAGATAGTCAAGCGATGTTTCAGAATCTAATACTTTACGACAGCTTTCTAGTAGTCTGTTGACAATTTTTACCTTATTCTTGCTCAACACAGCCTCTGGCTTCTTCTTGCTCAGTTCTTTAAATTCTATATGCATGGCATCTATTAGAGGCATTGTAATTTCATGCAGTTCAGCTTTCACTAAGCTTGTCTGTTTTTGATCTATTTTCATAAAAATAATTTACTCTCTTAAGCGCTTTGGACGAGTTGTTTTAATATAAATTTTGCCTGATTCATCTCCAGTTTCATTCCCTTCAGCATCTACTACCCAATACCAATTGAGAGGATATCGCTCCTTTACATTATCTGCACGCATTTTTTCAAAGCATTGTAGATACTGTGACAGAATGAACACTACATCACTATTTTGGGGAACATCATCTGTATCAAACTCTGAAAATTCTTTAAAAGGCCGATATTTCTCTTCAAGGAAACCATTCGAGCTATTCAACAATTGGTTGATAAAATTGAGCTTAAACTTATTGATTGCATCATTGGGAGATTTCTTAGACAAAACAGAAATCTCTTCGTAAATACCTTGAAGTTGTCCCGATAGTTTTTCAAACCAATCAACATCTTTACGCTTCATCTATTTCACCTTTCACGAGGGACAAGCTCGACGAAACTCCACATACTTCTTTTTGAGAACATCAATTGGTGAGCGTTGCTTACTCTCAAAAATATTAACCATTAACGAGATATCCTCATCTGTAAGCGTAATGATACATCGTCTTTGTCCAGACCATAAATCAATAGTATTGCCGAACATTGCTTTTGAGAGAGGGTTTCTGGTCACGATAACACCAAACTTACCCAGACCAGAATCAAGATATCTATTAAGTTGGCTAATGTGTTCACGCTCGATTGTCTTGACGTTCTTTAACTCAAAAACAAGCTGTCTATTGGCATAATCTTGATGAATTTCTTGAAGAAAATCAATTGATCTATTGTTGTAAAAAATGAGGTCTCGAATCAGTCTTCCAGATTCTGTACGACTCTGCTCTGCTGCAAAGTCAAGGTCAGGATAGAAAAGCGAGGCAAGAAGTTGACAGATGTAATTTTCGTATTTAATGTCTGCTTCATCCGTTTTTCCTGTTGGTAGCTTTTGTATTTCACCTAATTTCCGTTTAGCGGACAAGACAGGAATCTGTTTAAAGAGCGGATCGTTTTTACAGTCGTCCTGAGTTCGCTCTTTTACCTTGATATATTCCTGAACAATGCCATAGTTCTCTCTATTGAAGTTTAGAACCTTAACACGTTCTTCTGGCTCACCAGGATTAAAAATTTCATCACGAGGACAGTAATCCTTAAAGTAGTCTTCAAAGTTGATCCACGGAGAAAATTTTAGCCATCTCTTAGGAACAAAAATTAAAGGCTCTTTGGTTTCAGGATTCACAGGCAATGTAATTTCCTCATTTAAGATAAATGAGTTTTTACGATAGTCATAAAGTCCAGAAACAACAGCTTTATCAATTGGTATCCCTAGTTGTTCGCATTGTTGTATTGTAAAGTCTATTAAAAATGATTTAATAAAGTTACAACAAATATCACTGATCCGATCTTTCGCAATTCCATCTACATAAAACTGGATTTCTTCAAAATGAACAAATCCGTATTTTCCATACTCAGGAATTTTCTGAAATAAAGAAAGAATTTCATCTGCTTTATTACGGCTAATTTTTATACCTTTTCGTTTTTTTGACAATCCCAGTCCAATCTCTTGGCATTCAGATGCAAGAATGAGGTTGTCACGAGCCTGATCTATTTTGCCTTTCTGAACAAGAAAGTTTAGGTTATTAAAGGAATTAATTATGGAGGTATGAAGTGATTGGTCTTGTTGTGAGGGAGACTTCCATAAAAGAAAAGGGTCAACGTAAAGGGGAATATCTTCATCTACAAATGCTATGGCAAAATCTAGCTGTGCTTGGGTTGCTGAAATGCCGTGGTAATCAATTATTCTTGGGCGGACGATCGCCATTTGCTATTTTTGTCTACGTATAGTCGACTATTATAATGTCAAATAATTTTTGTGCCATGTCTAATACTTCTGCCCTCGAAGACTTTATTTCATTCCGTGGTCATCAGGTATGGTATCGCATCGTTAAACCAGACCAAGAAGATTCTGGCAAACTCCCTCTGCTGTGTCTTCACGGAGGCCCAGGAGTACCCCACGACTACTTAGAACCATTAGAAGCGATCGCCACAACCGGACGCAGGGTGATTTTTTACGATCAATTAGGGTGTGGAAATAGCGATCGCCCCACAGACCCTAACTTATATTCCATAGATTTGTTCAAAGAAGAACTCTTCGCCATCCGCAGTGCCTTAAATTTAGACCAAATTCATCTTTTTGGGCAATCATGGGGCGGTTGTTTAGCACTGGAACATGCTCTTTCTCAACCTACTGGGTTACTGAGTCTCGTTCTAGCTAACACGCCTTCTAGTATTCGACAATTTGTTAGTGAAGCCTATAGCCTGATGAATGAGCTACCAATCGAAGTACAAGAGGTCATTCGTAAACACGAAGCCGATGGTACTACTCAAGACTCCGAATACAAACAGGCAATGGAAGTATTCAATCATTCTTTTCTTTGCCGACTAGATCCTTGGCCCAGCAGCTTAACTAGAGCCTACAGCAAAGTTGGTACAGAGTTTCGGGGTGCAGGCAAAATCATCGACTGGAATATTGAAGACCGCCTCGGTGAAATTATCGTGCCTACACTGCTGCTATCAGGTCGTTATGATGAGGTTACGCCTACTTGTGTTGAAACAGTTCACCAGGGTATTTTCGGCTCTGAGTGGGTACTGTTTGAAAACAGTTCACACATGCCTCATCTGGAAGAGACAGAAAAATTTTTGGAAGTCTTGGACGAATTTTTAAATCGTGTCGAAGGTCATGTCGATCAATCTATTTCTTATTCTTGAGATTCAACCTTTTCGATAAACTTCTCAATTGCTTGTAAATAAGAGCTGTTTCCAGGCTGATAAATTCGGAAATGTTCTGCTTTTGGAATTAATAAAAGTTGTTTGGGTTCAGGGGCAGTATCATATAACTGCTGACTCATGTGGGATGGAACAACGCTGTCAGCAGTTCCATGAAAAACAAAACAGGAAGATGTAGAGAAGGAACTTTATAAATATAATCAAACTTTTGTGTTAGTACTAGTTAAAATATAGGCGATTGCTACCACTCCTATACTTCTTAGCAGGATTTTTCGAGGATGAAAATATTGCATATTCCTAAAGTTATTTTCCAACACTGCGAGAATGGCGATCGCCATTTTTATTAGCCTATTGCTAATACAATCCCCATTCTAATTTCAGAGTTTCTAACTTAGGATTTTTTACACTCATTCTCCTACACTCTTCCAAAAAATCTTTGACTTGTCCTTCGTTAAGACTTAAGCCACCATCTTGTAGATTATTAATGTAAGTAATTACATCTGAAGTTGTTAAAGCCGAACTTATTTCTTCTAGAAGAATAGCATTTCTGACTTCCCGGCAAACCAACTCAATATCTGATGAAGTAAATCTCCCACTTTTATCTGCCAGAATTTCAAAGTTGACTAACTGACTCATATCAATTTTTGATAGGTAGTGTTTGAACAAATCTATTCTTTCTACTCGATCGGGCGGAAAAACAGGAATCTTCCAATCCAATCTACCAGAACGCTTCAAAGCACTATCAATACCACTCAAATAATTAGTAGCAGCGATGACAATTACATCACTATTTTGCAGATTATTTAGTTCTATGAGTAATTGGTTGATAGTTGCCTTTTGGTCTGTGTGTGCGTTGTCTTCATTACGATTAAATCCAATACTGTCTAACTCATCAATGAATAAAAGTGAAGGAGCTTTTTTCTTAGCTTGAGCAAAGATATCTCGAATATTCTTTTGACTTTGCCCTATCCAAACACTGACAATATCGGCAGGAGAGAACTTAAAGAAATATCTTCCAGACTCATTAGCAAAGGCATTTGCTAGTAGAGTTTTACCACATCCCGGTAAGCCATAGAAAAGAATTCCACCAATTGAACTCTTATATCCTTTAGATTGCAGCTTCAGGAGTCTAGTTAGTTTCTCTTTTTCTTCATTCAGACCTTGTACTTGGCTAAAGTCAAGTTTAAATTCTTTGACGCGATTAGTAATTGGATATGCTTGTACTAAACTAGGTTTTTTAGCTCCATAATTAAAAGATGGATAGTCAATAGAATCAAATGATACTGGGACTAATTGGTGTTTTTCATAATCAGGAGCCATGATTACAACTTGGAAGCGATCGCCATAATATCCAGAAAACTTATATTCTAATACTTCCTTCATTTTTTTCAGTTGGTAATAGTTGCGTGCTATCTCAAAACCGGGAATTACCAACCACAGGCTTTCTAGCTGATTTGGCCATACTTTGGATTTCCTCAAGACTCTTTTAATTGAATCTAAAAAGAGATTGTTATCCTGAAATTCTTGGTATTTGAGAGTTTCTATCTCAACCACTACCTGATTTTTTACATAGACTTCTATAATTTCACTTTGGTACTCTTCATCATCCTCTGATGTATCTTCATCGATTGTTTCTTCATCCCTAGAAGTCAATTCAAATTCACAGCCGATATTAGACAATCCATATCCTAGACTTTCCAACGTTTTAATAGCAAAATACTTAAGGTAGATATATTCTTTACTTTCCTGCTGCCACTTCAGAGTGTAAAAATGTTCAGCTTTCATTTTCAGCAATAACTGAGACTCAGCTTGGATTTGAGCCTTTTGCAATTCGACAAAGTAATCTTGCAAAGATGCATCGTCTTCCTCTATTTCATAATATGGAAGTTCCAATAGTAGACGGAAATGGGCATACACTTCCTCTTTGTATTTAATCGAAGTTTCATTCGGATATTTACACCTGAGAGTAAAAGTAAAAGGAATTTTACTAGCAACTTTATCTACCAAGTATCCTAAAGCATCTTCTTGTTGATGAGCTTGGATTTCTAATGCCGATGGACAATGAAATAAGATAAAAAATTGTTCAGAATTATATTTATTGGCATATAAGGATATCTGTTCAAACTGCCGATCGAATTTTTCAGAATCAAGCAATTCCAAACCAGTGTTGCCAAGTATAATGCTGGTCATAGTTGAGCGATAAAATTGAAAAATACTAGCCTCAGAAATAGGATTTTCTTGTTCATCTTCACAATCTTTATCTTCTGAGACAATACTTGTAGGGATTTTCCTATTAGCAGCTTTGGGGATACTATTGTAACCGCCATACTGAGATTTTCTAATTAATTCATAATTAAAGATTTTGAGAACAATATCACAGAAGAAATCTTCTACTTGCGGTATCAAAAAAATACCTACTGGCTGGTGAGAATCTAAACACGCTTGGAATCGCTCATATTCTTGTTCAGAGCCAAAATCAAACAAGTAGTAGAAAAAATCATGCTTGACTGAAATTGCCTCTTTTAATTTGTCTGAAATTGATTCAGATTCAGCAACCTCATTTGTTGGTTCTACACCTTTAAGAGTAATAGCTATTTTTGTATCTAACGGAATATGCAAATCCAACCGAGGATTTGCACAAAGTTCCAACTCATCAAGAGCATTATTAAAATCATCTATGAATGATTGACTTCTACGCTGGTAGCCAAACTGTTCTATGATAGTTTTGACCCGTAGGCTTTTTTGAGTTTTACCAGTTCTTTGGAGTTTACTTTTAATCGAACGTAAGTAGGCTGTATATGACATTTTTTGTCCTATTGCTTAAGTTTGTTAATTAGCATTCCTAAGAAAACTAAATATATAGTTCCCTAAGTTACATATAGAACTAACTTACACAACCGATGTCTCTTGACTCGTTATTTTACGTCTACGCTTTCTAAAGATAGAGGCTCATTTGATGAGGTTAAATATTTTTGTACAGAAGTACGATAAATAATCATGCACAACCTCTCGCTACAGTCGGGTTAGTGCGGCGGGATTAAGCGGAGGTTTAGTAGTGTTTGAAATTAACCGACGGCGGAGTAACCCCAGATGGAACATCACTGAAGACTTGGCTGGGTATATGTTCATGATGCCCACCATTCTAGTTTTGGGAACTTTTGTAGTCTTACCTATTCTCTACGCCGTTTTTCTTTCCTTGCAAAAAGTCCAACTTCTTGGCGGTATTGAGTACGAATTCATTGGTTTTCGGAACTTCACGCGATTAGCTGAAGATGAAAGAGTTTGGATTGCTTTGAGAAACACAGCCGAATATGTAGCCATTGTTGTGCCAACTCAAACTATCCTGGCTTTAATTTTGGCAGTAACTCTGAATTCTGGGATTCGCGGTAAAAAATGGTGGCGTATCCTCTATTTTTTGCCGACAGTTACTTCTTCAGCAGTGCTGACACTCATATTTATGTGGATTTATAACACTGATGGGCTACTAAACGATTTTCTCGCTTTTGTGGGGCTACCTACTTATAACTGGTTGGGCGATCCAGCAGTTGCGCTCAAAGGCATTATGATGATGAACATTTGGTCAACTGCACCGTTTTTCATGGTGATTTATCTGGCGGCGTTGCAAGATATACCCCAAACACTTTACGAGGCCGCAGAACTTGATGGCGCAAATGGATGGCAGCAATTTATCCACATTATTCTTCCCTTGCTTAAGCCTGTAACCTTCTTTGTGGTAACAATGGGGGTGATTGGGACTTTTCAACTTTTTGACCAGTCTTACATCTTTTCTGGCGGTACTGGCGGCCCAAACAACGCTACCTTAACTTTGGTGCTGCTGATTTATCAAGCTGTATTTCGGAATTTACAAATGGGATATGCAGCTGCGATCGCATTTCTGTTAGCAGCAGTCATCATTGCCATCACTTTGATTCAGCGACGACTTTTTGGAGGCGAACGGATTTGACTAACACCTCTGGCTTATCCTGGCTCAAAGCCCTGTTGTACGTCTTGCTGACACTTTATGCCATCATTACTCTAATTCCCTTTCTCTGGGCACTTTCAGCATCATTTAAGCCGCTAACAGAGATTGTCAGTGGTAAACCCAACTTTCTCCCCAAGAATTTTACTCTTGACAACTACAGGCAAATCTTTCTCCAAGAACCGCTATTTTGGCGCTGGTTGTTCAACAGTGTAGCGATCGCACTCAGCGTGACGCTTTTAAACTTGTTGTTAAATTCAATGGCTGGTTATGCCTTGGCAAGACTGCGCTTTGTGGGGAAGCGCTTTTGGTTCTTCCTAATTTTGGCAGTACTAGCAGTACCAACGCAAATCACTCTAATTCCGACATTTTTGATTTTAAAAGCGATCGGCTGGCTGAATTCTTATCAAGGCATGATTGTTCCTAGCATGGTTAATGCCACTTTTATCTTCATGATGCGACAGTTTTTCATTAATTTTCCTAAAGAACTAGAAGAAGCAGCTCAACTCGATGGCTTAAATACCTTTGGAATTTTTCGACACATTGTCTTACCTTTGGCAAAACCAGCACTAGCAGCGCAGGCGGTTTTTGTGTTCATGGGGAGTTGGAATAATTTTTTACTGCCTATAGTTATCCTTTTTGATCCAGAAATGTTTACCCTTCCTTTGGGGCTAAACACCTTCAAAGGTCAATACATCAGCTATTGGAACTACATTATGGCGGCTTCTATGGTCTTTACCCTGCCAGCTTTAGGCATTTATGCTTTTTTTAATCGTTACTTTATTCAAAGCGTCACCTTTACCGGGGGAAAAGGTTAATAGACATTAGTCATTAGTCATTAGTCAAAAGTTAAAAATTCTTCCCCTGCTTCCCCTGCTTCCCCTGCCCCCTGCCCCCTGCTTCCCCTGCTTCCCCTGCCCCCTGCCCCCTGCCTCCTCCCATTCCCCAAACAGTATTTTGGGCAACAAATTGCACTCCTAACGTGATATTGGTATTACAGCGACTCAATCTCTATCTATCAGTAAACAAGCATTATGGGTTTTGCAGACCTATCGATCGCAGAGATAGCAGCCGACTACAGCATTCCTGTAGAACAAGTGTTTTCTCTGTGCAACCAACTGGGAATCGCCTACAAACACCAAAAGACCCGTTTGGCGTTAGAAGATGCAAGGGCAATTATTTCCCAAATATCCTCTGAAATACGCCCCAAAGGTACTAACGACTTGGTGGGCGATCGCGAAGTCCCCTGAAGGGTTATCTCAGAACTTTCGCTAATAACTGATAGCTAATGATAAAAAACTAATGAGTCATTAGCAATTAGCAGCTTGGAGATTGAGAATCGCGTTCTTAGCTGTGTTGAGCGTCAAAATCTTTAAGGGGAAACATGTTTATAAGACTAATTGGCGTTGTTATGGCTACTGTTTTACTCTCGTTTCAGTTGATTGTCGGTAGCGCGACAGCAGTGGAACTAGACAAAGCTACCCGAACAGTGCCATTAAATGCTCAAGGTGATACCGTTGTACTCAGCCTTAAACAAGTCAAAGAAGGCAAACGCTTATTTAATTACGCTTGCGCCCAATGTCATGCTGGTGGAGTTACCAAGACAAACCAAAACGTGGGACTCACTCCAGAGGACTTAGCACTGGCAACACCTAACCGGAACAACATTGAAGGTTTAGTAGATTACCTAAAAAATCCCACTACTTACGACGGTGAAGAAGAGATTTCCGAAATACACCCCAGTATCAAAAGCGCAGATATTTTCACAGCAGTGCGAAATCTGACAGATGATGACTTGGAAGCGATCGCCGGTCATATTCTCTTACAACCCAAAATCGTTGGTACTAAGTGGGGAGGCGGAAAAATCTATTACTAAATCCCGGAGTTGAGTCATTGGGAATAGGGTATTGGGCATTGGGAATAGGGCATTGGAAAGAATTCAGTCCCTACTCTTAATTCCCTGTTCCCCATTCCCCATTTACTGCTTATTGGACAGCTTTTTGCAAGAAATTGCTCTCCATTATTAAAAAAAAATTGATCTATGACAGATTGTCATACTTTGGTGTTGATTTTATTTAAAATGAGAAAGGGAAAAAAATTGATTGTTAGGAGAGAGCTATGAAATTAATTTCGGCAAGCTGGCGACGCCTCAGTTTAGCTGTGTTGACAATACTTTTAGTTGTTAGCAGCTTTGCTGTTTTTACTCCCAGTGCTTCGGCTGAAACCTACAAGGTGAAATTGGGTAGCGATAAAGGACTGCTAGCATTTGAACCGAAAAAGTTGACCATCAAACCAGGTGACACTATTGAATGGGTGAACAATAAAGTTCCTCCTCATAATGTTGTGTTTGATGCTGCCAAAAACCCCGCTAAGAGTGCCGATTTAGCCAAATCTCTGTCTCATAAGAAGTTGCTCATGAGTCCTGGTCAAAAGGAAACAACCACCTTTGCAGCAGACGCTCCTGCTGGTGACTACACCTTCTACTGTGAACCTCATCGTGGTGCTGGCATGGTTGGTACAATTACTGTCCAAGGCTAGAAACACCAGCGTTTGACACGAGATGATTACTCAATGAAATTAGCTCATCGCCACACGCTACACTGCTAGAGTGACGCATAAAATGCAGAAATGGCGGTAACGAGTTCTATCATTCCCTAAGACGCTAAACAATCTGTAGCGTATCGAGGAGTGAACTTGTTACCGCCAATTTTGATCAAATTTGACTTAATCAGGGATTAATCGCGTTTATACTCTTGCTGGAGGCTTGTTGCGAGGAAATACTGTTGAGAATACTTTTATTAATTCTACTGTCGGCGATCGCCCTATTCAAATTCACATTCATGAGTCCAGCACTAGCTGCCGAAACATCCAACAACGGTGCTAAAATTTTCGAGGCTAACTGCGCTTCTTGCCATATAGGTGGCGGTAACATCCTTATCAGCCAGAAAACCTTGAAAAAGGAAGCATTGTCAAAGTACCTAGAAAATTACAATCAAGACTCAACCCAGGCGATTATCCACCAAGTGCAAAATGGTAAAAATGCTATGCCTGCTTTTAAAGACAAGTTAAGTTCTGAAGAGATTTTGGAGGTAGCTGCTTACGTTTTTCAAAATGCAGAGCAAGGTTGGTAAAGTAGCTATACTGTATAGTTTTTGTAGGGTGAGCGTTTGCTTGTCTCTAGTTAATAGCTAGCTAGACGCTCACCCCCAAAACATTGGAGAATTTATTTGTTGGAAATCCCTCTGTGTATTTCCTTCTTGGAACCTTTTAACGAACTTATAAGTTAAGTGTTATGTAGGACGAACTTCGCTAATTTGTCAACTACGAAAAACAATATTTTAAACCCAAAACCCTGATGTCAAAACGCGATTTATCCTGTCTTTAAACTACACCAATAACTCTTAACCCAAACGTATTGTATTTTAAACAGGACTTATGCAAAAACTTTTTCAGATAGGGATAATACCCTGCGGTTACTCCAATTGAGAACTCGTAGAGTAGACACTTCTTTATCAGACGCTGCAAATGCGTCTAGATAAATTACCCCTATCTGAATCCGAAATTATCAACGGGCAATTATTTTTCTGGATTAGACTTTTGTCTGTTTTCCTTGACTTCGCGCAACCGTTCTACTAATTTTTTATCCAATTCAGGAGCAGATGTAGACTGACCCTGATTGATTTTCGGCAACAATAAAGGTTCAGAAGTAGTAGCTGCCGATGAAGGCGTAGGCTGGTTATTTTGAATTTGCAGTTCAGATAATGGTTTGGGAGTAGCTGGTGTAATTAATGGTTTGAGAGTACCTGTTGGAGAGGACGTAGGCGGGTTATTTCTGATTTGTAAATTAGGTAATGGTTTAAAAGTAGCTGCTGGTGAAGGGGTAAGCTGATTGTTATTGCTCCCCGGTGCAGATAATAACGAGGGCTTTTGCTCTTGAGTAGCCTCAGTAAGATTACTCGTACTGTTTTGGAAACGTAGGTTGAATGGATAGGAACTAATCTGTTTATCACCCTTGGGGGATTGCTTGTTAAAGTATTGTCTTGCTTTTAATTGCAATTCCGGGGAAATTAACTTGTCTTGAAATTTGATATCTAAGACTTTACCATCAGGATCTACTACCAATACACCCAAAACAGCACCTTCAAGATTTGACTTATTCGTGGATAATGTTTGACGGATGACTGGTTTTTGTTCAGCGTTGGGGTATTGTCGCTGGACTTCCTTTCTCAGGTTGGCGTAGGAGTCTAGCTGTGCAATTGCCTGTTGAGTTCCCTTCGTTGATAAATCCGCTGTTTGTACCGTGCTTCCCCTAGTTCCAATTAAAGTACCCCCATTCGTTGGAGCTTGTTTTAGAGAATTTATCAGCGGATTTTGAGGAATTGTAGACGACGCATTCAGAATTGGTTGCGTCATTGGCTGTGAAGCTGTATTTACCTGTGCCGTTGCAACGGGTGTACTGTCAGATAAGATTGGAGGCTGGGGATTCCGCAGAAGATCGGCAGGTATTTGCTGTGACTGCAATTCTGGCAACCTACTTACAGCTAGCGGCTTAGGTGGCTCGTATTTGGCGACGTTCTCACTCACATTCACACGAGGAACTGGTCGAGAGAATCTAGCGCTGGTATTAAATTTAGAACTATCAAATTTAGACGCGTCAAACCGCAAATTATCACTCGGAATCATCCGCAAAGACTGCCTTGTAGGCAAAGAGGAGACTCGATAGTTATTCGATGATGCCGGTAGCGGAGGTAATACCGCCTGACTGGATGGTGATGGCGCTAATGGGGTTAATCCCGGTTGGAGGCTAAAGTTTGGAGCAGCAGCAAGTGGGGCGACTGGAGGTAATTGTTGTAAACCAATTTGGGGCGTGCTTTGCGGCAGACGGTTTTGGTCGGCTTGGCTCAATTCCAAAAGTCCAACTGTTTTGGATGATGCTGTTTCTTTGGGCTTGTTAGACTCCATTGGCATCAATGGTACGATCATGGCGATCGCACCGTGGAGACCAAGGGAGGCTATAGCTGCTATCCCAATTGGCTGGCTTAAGATGTCTGGTATATTTTTCAGCAGGGAGACGTAAGACATGGCTGTTATCGTTCACTCACTCAGTTGCAGTTGACTAGCGATTTTCTCTTTCCGGCATTGCAATATCTTGCAAGAGATGTGTTCTTCATAAGAAAATAATAACTTCCTCAGTTGGCAATCAAAACGCCAAAATTGCCATTTATTCAAGTTTTTAATTAATCAATGACGCTGTATCATATTTTCAAAATTCGAGCTTGCTAAAGAGATATTTGAACAATTACTACTTTTGATTTTTTATTGTTATGACGCACACAATTAAAATTAATATCTGGGAGTTTTATAAAGTTTAAGTAAACGCACAAGTTTGAATACATCAAAACATCTGCCGAAGTTGCCTTGTTTTTTCAACTGTTTTTCAGTCAACTACACTTCTGTAACAGATGACACATGTGTTTGTCTGAGACTGGGCCTTATTTGAAAATACTACCACATCGGCAGCCCCTCAAACTGTTGTAAATTGTACAATTTTATTGACATTTTAGCCTGGAATCTCACTAAGGCTATGGTTTTTTTCTCCAAGGAGTGAGTCAGGCGATCGCAATTATAGCTCTTGAATATGACTACTTCTTCGTCAAAAAAGCTCAAACCCCCAATCATTGCATCTAAAATTTCTAATGCCGTTACCGACAGTTATTTTGCCTGGATATCTAGAAAGTGCGACCGCTTATCGCCAACTAGAACAATCCCTACAAAACTTAGATTTTCCCACAGTTACAGTGCCACTGCGGCGGCGTGACTGGCTCCCCACTCTGGGAGTAAGACCCGTAATCTCGATTTTGCAACAACTCGATTACACGATTAAGCATATATTACGTCAACATAATGCTACTCAAATTAACTTAATTGGTCACTCAGCCGGAGGTTGGATATCCCGCATTTACATGGGAGAAAAGCCCTATTTGGCACGTGGTGATGTCAAACCATTTCTCTGGCAAGCGCATCCCTTGGTTGCTAATCTCATCACCTTGGGTACACCCCATATTAGCCAAGAACGCTGGACACGTTCCAATCTAGATTTTGTCAACAATAACTACCCAGGAGCTTTTTACAAAAACGTTCGTTACGTTTGTGTGGCTGGCAAAACTATCTTTGGAAAAAGGCGGCCTGGTAGTTGGTTAGCTTACAGTAGTTACCAATTAACCTGTGGTAAGGGTAACACTTGGGGAGATGGCATTACGCCCATTGAAGCTGCTCATTTGCAGGGAGCGGAAAATCTAACGATCGCAGGTGTGAGGCATTCTCCCAGAAGTCCTGGAATTTGGTATGGCTCACCAGAACCCTTAAAAGCTTGGGTACAGTATTTGATTTAAAAAACTTTCTTTTTATATAAGAAAAGTAAAATTTCTTAAAATTTCTTAGCTAAAATCGTAATAAGAATAAATACTTAGTTAAGAACAGGAGGGGTGGGTCATGCAAAGCACCCAGTTCGATCGGATTTTGCGACGAATAGCGACGATATTATCAGTCGTGATTTTGACTCTGTGTTTAATTTATATCTCTACTGGAATAATGCTTTCTTTTTACTATGAACCGACAGCAGGCGGAGCTTATAACTCATTAAAGATGATTAATACACAACTGCCATACGGCTGGTTGTTTTGGAGAGCGCATGATATTGCTGGTAACGCGGTAATTGCGATCGCCTTAATTCAAATTGTGGTGATGTTTTTAGGTCGGCAATTTCGTAAGAGTTGGCTGGCTGCTTGGATTAGTGTGATTTTGTTAACCCTAAGTGCGATCGGTCTGGATTGGACAGCGATGATTTTAGATTGGACTCAGGAAGGGTACTGGCGTTTTAGCATTGAGCTAGGAACCATCGAAGCCATTCCTTTGATTGGTGGACAACTGCGCGAAATCCTGACTGGTGGTGGAGCCATTAACACAATTACCGTCGAACACCTTTACACAATCCACAGTTATCTGATTTCGGTAGCGACGCTAATTCTTGCCATAGTACATTTGTCTGCTTTACTCTGGCAAGAACGGCAAATGTATCAAGAAGCGCCAAAACCAGAAAGCGAATTTATGCCTTCGCAAGGGTAATAAAGAGTCAAAGAAGAGTAAAAGGGGCAGTGGGTATAAGGAAGAGATAAGGTAAATGGGGGAGACTTGTTCAATAATTTCCCCTTGTCTCCCTTGTCCCCTTACTTCCCCTGCTCCTCTGCTCCCCCGCTCCCCTCCCCTGCCCCTCTTCCCCAATCCCCTCATCCCCCAGAAGCCTCACTAGTAGATAGTTGAGATAATTGAGCCAGGGATAGGTCTTCAACCTCTGGTAACTTTTCTAAAGAGAGGGGAGTGGATTGGGTGGCACCAGATAAGCGTTTTAAAAGGCTAGGTCTGGGGTCATGTAACAGATAAATAATGCGATCGCCAATTTCCCAATCTTGGTTCGCTGGCATTACCTGTAAGCGTTCTGCTCGTTCTACCAATAGCGGTATCAATACCCCAGTCCGAATCTTTTCTTGGATGCGATCGCATTGAGTCGAAAATTCCAACTCATCTAGCGTAGTTGTCCCTAACTTCACTCGCCCATCATTCAAATATTCATTCCAAGTTTTAATTGCTAAGTCTGGAATAAAAGCTTGATTAACTTTATTACTAGTCGAGGTACTCGCTTGCGGATCGCGGGGAAAAACAGCTAAGACGCGCGGAGGTTTAAACTCTTCAGCTGCTCTTTGAGCCAAAACAAAATTCACCTCGCCATTACTTGTCATCGCCAAAAAAGTACCTATAGAGGCAAGTCCTGCCTCTTCTAAAACCGCAGCATCTAGCGCACTGCTGGCAATCACCCGGAGATTTTGCGCCTCGGCTTGCACAAGACATTCGGGGTCAGTATCAATCATCACCACGTTTTCTCCCCGTTCTTGAAAGAAACGAGCAATCACAAGACTCAAGGGATTACAACCCACAATTACTGCCCCAGTTACGTCTTTAGAAGTGATTTGCAGCCATTTGGCAACCCAGCCAGCTGTTAGCCCTTGGCAGACAACAGTCATAATAATTGTGAGGAAAACTAAAGCTTTGATGGAATCACCGCCGTTAATGCCTCGCTGTGTCAACGAAATCGCAAAAAAAGAAGCTACAGAGGCAGCAACAATTCCTCTCGGAGCAACCCAACTTAAAAACAGTTTCTGTCGCCAGTTGAGGTCACTGTTCCAGGTACACAACAAGATATTAATCGGGCGAACGACAAACATTAGTACCAAAACGGTGAATAAACTACCCCAACCCAAAGCAAACACACTGGCAATGGATAGGTCAGCAGCTAATAAGATAAATAGTACCGAAACGCTGAGAATTGTTAGCTGACCTTTAAAGCTGCGTAACAGACGTTCTTCCGGGACTGAGGAGTTAGCAAAGACTGCCCCTGCAACTACTGTTGTCATGACTCCTGATTCACTGCGGATCATCTGCGATAAGGTAAACAAGCTCCAAAGTATCGCCAACACCACTAAGTTTTTTAGCTCAAATGACAGAAAGGTGGCGCGTTTAAAAATCAAACTCATCAGATAACCGCCAGCACCACCAATTGCTGCTCCCACACCCAGACGTATAAGTAAACCGACGATCGCATTGAGCGGGTCAGCATCGCCGTTCAAAATCGTATCGAGGACAACGAAGGCGAGGATAGCCCCTACAGGGTCAATTAAAACCCCTTCTCCTTCCAAAAGTGTTGCCACTTGTCGATCTACATTGATTTGTTTGAGCAATGGACCAACGACGGTTGGACCTGTCACCACGACTATGGAAGCATAGAGAAAGGCTATGTTCCAGGGAAATTCACCCAGCCAGTGAGCAGCCATACTCCCGCCAAGCAGGGTAATTAGCGTTCCTTGAGTGACGAGCAATTGTAAGCTGACTGAAACTCTACCTAACTCACGCAGATCCAAGTTAAGTCCGCCTTCAAACAAAATAATTGCCGTTGCCAGGGCGACTATAACTTCCAGTCCAGTGCCTAGCGAATGGGGATGCAATAGCCCTATGCCATCGGAGCCAAATAAAATGCCCAACAGCAATAACAAGACGATGCTGGGTACACGAAGGTATGCAGCCAGCACTTGGGCGCTAATGCCTGCAAAGACAGCGATCGCCATCTGTATGGTGATTTCAAAAGATGCTTCCATATTGTAGATTTTGAGCGATTTATTTCAAAATCTCTTGTAAAAAACCGTAGATATCAACTCTACAGGGTACAACATCATACCCTTTGTTCCTTGCTGTCTTCAGCGTTTTTTAGATATGTATATACTCCGAAATTCCCAGCGATCAAGGCTGACGCACCCTGCGGCTGATTGCAGAAGCATCTACGAACTTTTTTATCTGTCTCCATATCTTTGTATCTTCTTCAAGCTTTTGCTTCCACCCAGTTTAGCTGCCACAAACTTTTTTTGGCAAAACCTGTTGACAACGGCAAGGAAATTGGTTAACTTATAAAAGGTCTGAGTCCGATGCCCCCATCGTCTAGAGGCCTAGGACACCTCCCTTTCACGGAGGTAACGGGGATTCGAATTCCCCTGGGGGTACTTAAAAAGAATAAAAAGCAAAAGCTTTTTTATTTGAAATTTAGCAATAAAAACCATCATTCAGAAATGCATCTGAATGATGGTTTATTGTTGTTATGCATACGGTTCTTTGCTGGCTAGTTCTTCTACACGTTGGTGAATAGCCAGAAGATTTAACCGCAAATCTTTGCTCAGACGATTTTCAATAATTCCCACTGGCATAGTGAGTTTAGGCCAAACTTGAATCGTGTAGGACAGATTTGTTCCTACATACTCACCGAAAGAATAAGGTTCTAAGCACCAGCTACCAGAAAAGCCTTTAAAATCTCCCTCTACCATACGGAAATTAATTGCTTTAGGGAAGCATTCTTCCAAATCTAGAACTACCCGCGCACAAAAGTTGAAATTTAGTAGCCGTTGGGAGCCTACTTGCTCCAGTCGAATTCCACCATCGGGATGCTCGATTAGACAACTCTTAGCGAGGTTGGGGAGGAAGTCTGGTAAGGCTTCATAATTTGTCAAAACCTTCCAGATTTGCTCGACTGGATGGGGAATTTTGACTTTAGCGCTGATTTGCCGCTGTCGCTCTGCTATTTTCTCAATTTGAACTTCTACCTGAGCAAGCAAATCCTCTTCTAGGTTGGTGTCATCAGTGGAAGATTGCAAATCAGGGTTCTCTGTTGTGTTCTGTTTTTTAGTCACTTTCAGAATTATGGTTTGCTTTCGTCAGAAAATTGGGGCAGAGTCAAGGTGAAGCAAATTTCGCTCTGTTCAGAATCCGAAATTGGGAGACTTTCAACAGCGATCGCTCCATTCAAATGCTGCACTAAAGACTTGACTAAAGCAAGTCCCAAGCCAGTCCCTGGAGTCCAGCGCCCTTTTCCACGACGGAACTTATCAAAGATATAGGTCGCTTCTTCTTCAGAGATGGCACGTCCTGTATTCGTCACCTTCATGATAACTCGATCGATTTGCCGATCGACTTGATGAGCCGCTTCAAGGCGAACTATTGTATCAGGCTCTGAGTATTTACAGGCATTCGTTAATAATTCTTGCAGAATGCGGTCAAAGCTCTCTAGTTCAGTTTGTAGTTTGAGCGATTCTTCCGGCAAATCTATAGAAATTTTTAATCCTTTTTCGCCAAGTTTTTTCTCAAAAGATGCTGCTATATCCTGAATTCTAGTATTTAAATCTATAGATTCTAATTGCGGGGCTTCGTGAGGCGACTCTAGCTTTTGGAGTGTCAACAAGTCATTAATCAAGTTGATTTCTTTTGAACATTCCTGCTCAAGAATATCTAGATATTTACCCTGACGCTCTGGTGCTATTCCTGGCAAACGCAAGTTTTTTATTGACATCAGCATATTTGTCAAAGGATAGCGTAGGCGATCGCTCATGTTACTCAAAAATTCATCTTTGAGTTCATTAAGTTTCCGCAGCTGCTCGACATACTGTCGGGTTCTTTCATGCAATTTCGCTTGCAGTTCTAGACTACTTTGGAGTTTCGCCGTCCGTTCATCTACCAACATTTGCACTTGGCGCAATGTCTGTGACTGAATTATGGCGTTACTCACTTGAGCGCAAACCATTTCCACAAGATTTAATTCTTCTGGTTGCCAATTGCGAATTACAGCTTGCTGTAGCACCAAGAATCCTAAAATTTTACCTTGACTTTCTAATGGCACTAAAAGTACCGCAGGCAATTTCTCTATCGCAAATAATGGAGCAGCTGTTAAGGTATCGTTTTGATCTGTATAGTCATCGAAGATTACTGGTTTTCCAGAATCCATGAAGGCACGCTGGCATAAACCACAGTCTGAAATCAAGAAAGACTCAGCTAAGGTGTCTAATTTACTAGTGCCAGAATTTTGTGTTTCTCTAGCCCATTGGGCGATTACACTAGCTTTCGCTTTGGGGATTTGTTTTTTAGCTTGAGTCTTAAATAGTGGATCTGTATATTTTAGTAAGATGAGCAAACCCCGATCTGCCTGTAGAGATTCGGCTGTCGAGGCGATAACTAACTGGAGCATTTGATTCAACTCCAAGTTGCTACGACTCAATAAGGTTAATTGCTTGATCAAGCTTTGATGGTGCTTGCTTTTTTGCAGAGACTGCTCTTGATGAGTAATTTGTTGAGCTTGTGCCACTCCAGAAAAAGCGATCGCGCAAGCCGACTCCACTTCTTTGAGCAATTGTTTTTCTGATTCACTCCATTCATAAGGTTGGAATTTAATCAGATTAATCACTCCATTATTATTGCCACCAAAGCGAGTGGGAATTGCTAAAACTGCTTTTATCGGTAGTGGTAAATATTGACACCCAATTACCAGACTGTTCTGAATAATGGAAATGTCTTCAATAGTCAATGGTTGGGCAGCACATTGCAGCACTGGCGAGTGCATAAGCAACTGTTCCATCGAAAACATTTCTTCTGGGTGTGGCAACCCTAGAAACTCATCAGCACACCAATTAGTAGTAGTTGCTTCGTCTGATGTTTCATCTGCCGCTGAAACCAAGCAGCAGCAATCTACTTGAAAAGCGACTCCTAGCAATTGGGCAATCTCTTGCAGCATCAAAGCTGTTGCAGAGCTATTAGCAATAATTTGGTTAATCTTTTGTACCAACTCGCGGGCAGGTTCTTCCTGATGCTGCATCAGCTTGACTTGGTAAGGTTGTAGTCGATCTATGTCATCTACGTAATGTGGCAGCGATGATAAAGGCTTTTTCATTTCTGGCACGCCCTCGGATAGTAACGCCATTGTTCTTGCACCCAACCTCTTGGCATATTCTTCACCGTTAGTTGTGTTGCTACACCTTGATAATTGACAAATTTTGTGTGAATACTTTCTCTCACCTGTTATAGCCCTTTTCTATATCAGATGGCCAAATTTCCACTACATCAAGCAAATTGCTACATTGGGACATAAGTAATAAAATACTCAAAATATCCTATAAATGCTTAAGTTAGCTTATTTTTAACTGCACTGTCTGGAAATAATTTACTAACTTTATCCTGTCTGTAAGTATACATAAACCGTAATTTCTCTGGAATCACAGCAAAATTCCCCTTTTGAGCGCGTAAAATTACGTAACTTCCTTTATAAAGCTTTATTACATTTCTTGAAAAAACTAGTAAGTTTAACAAGTTACTCCTCGATCTCCGTAACTCTCAGTAAAATATCAACAAAAGTAAAGAAAACACGAGGAGGTTGTTCTTGCAGTGTAGGCTTTTCTTCTCTAGGAGAGGCTGCATCAACGAGACGCACTTGTGTTCAGACCCGATACTACACTGATAGCGTAACTATGCTAGCGAGTTCGTAAGCGTCTTGTTCCCAACCTATGACAGAAATTTGGAGTAGAGCCAATACTGCTCGGGTTTTGGATTTTTAACTCGAAATTGGATTTGAGGAAAAGGTTACTGGGTTTAGGTTAAAGGTTTTTTCTTTCCCCTTTTCCCCAAAACCCGACAAGTATTGGGAGTAGAGCTTAAATTTAAATAAATTCTTGTTCGCTACAGGTTGCGGCAGTTCTGGCTAAATTGTGAATGCAGCCCAGTTATTAGTAAAAATAACTAGGCTGCATTAATCTGAATATAAAAAACCACATCTATTTTCAGAACTATATTTTTTAAAGTAGTAAGAGCATTTTATACTCCCTGTTGGTAGGGCGAGCTAGATGCCCTCCCTACACCAGGTTTCAAAATAGACGAAGTTTATCCAGCCAAGCTCTCGACACTCAGAGGAACCATATCGCCATTCCTCGTTAGTCCTAACAACATCGGTTCTTGGGGTTGAATTAGTTGACCTGTAAGCACACAGCGTTCTTCTTGCTGAGCTGTAGCAGCTATGCTAGCTCGAATGTCGGATCGCGAAAATCGAGGTTTCCACTCACCTGATTTTTGCTGAACATAATTCCAAAGGATATCTCGGATCAGAGCTTGATATCCCTGATTCCCAGCTATTTCTTTGAGTTTATCTTTGAGTTCCCGTTCTAAGCGAATGCTGGTAACTTCCATATCGGTGGTTGGGGTGCGAGCGATCGTATGCATCAGTTTTTCTCCTTGAAGGTATAGACAGGATAGTAATACAAGTGTAGTATGTTTAAAGGAATGTTCAATAGGTGAAATTTTCTGTGAAATCTATTTACCCCATCTCTACTTCAATTTTGTGCTCTACCAATTGCCGAACCAATTGGGAATCAGCTGCTATGGAAGTGGAGTATTTATTTATGGGCGATGGTAGCCGAAATCATAGGCAAATCACAGAAGGTAATGATGATTATAAGTATGTAGCCATTAGTGCACTAATTGCAAAACCACAACTAAATCAAAAAAGCGGGGGGTACAGGCAAAGGAATCCTGTACCGATATGAGACCAGAAAATTTTCCGGTCAATTCTAACCCCCGCTTCACCGAAAACTTGAAGCGGGGGTTTTTTTATAAGGAGTTAAGCTGTGACGATATCTTCCATGCGCGGCGCGAACGCAATGCAAGTGTTAGAGCAATCTGTGGTGGTGTTTTCTCAAAATTACTTGCCACTATGTCGGGTCAATATCAAGCGGGCGATTGTGCTGTTAGTAACCAACAAGGCGCAACCGTTGGGTTTTACCACAGAAAGCGGATGGCAAGTTCACTCACCCAGTTTGGTAATTGATGTGCCAAAACATATTCGCTTGACAATCACTTCTAATGAGCGGATGTGGAAAGTTCCGCCAGTGAATCGGCGGGAAGTATTGCGACGAGACCATCACAGTTGCCAATATTGCGGTAGTGGCAAACATCTAACGCTAGATCATGTGATGCCGCGTTCTAAAGGCGGTTCTCACACTTGGGATAACGTAGTCGCAGCTTGTGAAAGATGTAACTCCCGTAAAGGCGATCGCACCCTGTTTGAAGCTGGTATGCAACTGCGTACCAAACCAAAAGCGCCAATCCACCCCGCGATTTCTTTTGCTGAACAGTTTTGGATAGATATGCAAGCAAACCTGGAATAACAGGAGAGCATAAGGAATGCTGAAATTAACTTACACTGAAAGCAGTTTTGATTTGGAATGTATCACTCTGGCGCTAGAAGAATGGGTAGCGCAACGAGTGATTTTAGCCCTGCGAGTTGGGCAAAGTTTGTGCATTGAACCAAGTACCGCTTCCTTTTTGCTTCCTGTTGATTTGCCAGGAGTAGAAGTACTGAGGTCTGAGGTAAAAAGAGATGACAGAGAAATCATTGCTCTGTGTGCGTGCGATGGCGAATATATGGAAGTCACCCTGCGGGGTTCTTGGCTATCAGTTAGTTCTAAGGATTCTGTCGGTGTGTTTGTCACCACAATGAGCGATCGCGCTGAGTTCTTTTTGCATAAACTTTGGCAGGAAGCTCAATCTTGTGCTTCTGTGATGAGCGAATAAACAAAATAGTCGGGTCAAAAGAAGCAGGGGAGCAGGGGGGCAGGGGGCAAGGGGGAAGACACCAGACGGGGCTTGTACTCGCGGCTTGCGTCCAAGCGCCCTAGAAAGGGGGGGCTTCTCTTCGGACGCTTCTCTACGAGAGGCTTCGCCAACGCGAACGTACCCATGCTTCAATCAAGCTCTGCGCTCAAGGGATAGGCTTGCTCCCCCTGCTCCCTGCCCCCTTCCCCTCTGCCTCTTCGGTGAGGAGAATTTCTCACCCTTTATTGTGCCATTTTTAGCAGTTCAGGAATTGTTACAAATCGGTAGCCTTGCTGTTTGAGTCCGCTGATGATTTGTGGCAAAGCTTGTACAGTTCTGTGGCGATCGCCACCACCATCATGCATTAAAACAATGAAACCAGGTTTCGCGCCTTTGAGGACATTATTTACAAATGCCTGCGGTTTGGCATGAGGATCGGTATCAGCTGAAGTTAGTGACCACATAATGACAGCATCTTTCTGGCTTTTGGCGTAAGCGGCTAGTCCATTATTTAAAAAGCCTCCAGGAGGACGAAACAGAGAAGTTTTGACTCCTGTAATTTTGTATATCAGATCGGTTGTGCGATCGATTTCACTCTTGGCTGTGGCTTCATCCATTCGCCGATACCAATGATGCCAAGTATGGTTGCCAATGGCGTGTCCCTCGGCTACTTCACGCTTGGCTAAGTCTGGATTTGCTTCTAAAGCTTGTCCTACCCAAAAGAATGTTGCTTTAACATCATTTTGCTTCAAGATATCTAGCATTTCTAGGGTTGTCTTTGGCCAGGGGCCATCATCAATGCTTAAAGCAATAACCTTTTCGTTGTTGCTGGGTTGCACCTTATAAACTGTTTTTCCTTGAAATTTATCTGGGACTGTAAAAGTAGGATTTTCTACTTTGACTGATGGCGGTAGCTGGGGATTAATTTGCCCCTTTGCTGGATCTTGAAGTGCAGTATGGATTTTGCTTAGTGGCTGGTTCAACCCCAATTGTGGGGAGATACCTGGGGCAATACTGCAAGCTGTAATACTAGAGGCGATCGCGACAAAACTAATTATCTGTCGTCGCTTGAAGGAGTTATCTGTCACGTCAGGCTTTTAAAGATTCACCCAATCATAAGCTGTAGTTTGATTTTTCAGAGGGTTTAGCAAGCTCAAATATAAGTGCAGCAGCTTTTATAGACAATTTCAAAAAAACTTTCTGAAACCCCTTGACACCTCTTGTAGTATTTTGTAGTATATCTGTAGTGAGGCGAAAGACAAAGCTTCTCAAAAGTCAAATTTATGTTCTACATCCAACTAAAGGACAGGCGTTGGAATAAACCAGAGTCCCCAGTTAACAAAACTGCTCCTACTTGCAAACCATCGGTAGTAGAGGCAATAAACGAAAAAAGTTCTAAGTTTGCACTCATCAAAACCACTGAATACATCCGTAATACACAACAGGCTTGCTACCTAGAGTTTCGGTTGTTTTCCTAACAGTAAAAAGTAATTTTTCTGAACCTTGAAAACTGAATAAGAAATGGGCAAGTTCACCAACAAAACATGTGCCTAAAAACCTAAAATTTTAGGCACAGATTCTCAAAATCGGGGTGTAGCTCAATTGGCTAGAGCGTTCCGTTGTCTGTGGAAATGTTGCGGGTTCAAGTCCCGTCACCCTGGTTGCAGTCCCGTAGGCGAATAGTTTAAGCCATCAGTTTCTCAAGCTGAAGATTGCGAGTGCAAATCTCGTCGGGACTCCCAAATGGCTGAGTAGCCAAGTGGTTGAAGGCATTGGTCTGCAAAACCGACATCGTGAGTTCAAATCTCACCTCAGCCTTATGGTGTCGCAGTGTAGCTTAACGTAAAGCCCCTGGCTCATAACCAGGTCGATGCAGGTGCAAATCCCGCCACTGCTAACAATGCAGGGATGGTGTAATGGCAACACCTCGTGACTCCAAATCCGATGTTCTGGGTTCAAATCCTAGTCCCTGCGTCAGACAATTTTGGATTTTGGATTATAGATTTTGGATTAAATTTTTTAATCTAAAATTCAAAATTTAAAATCTAAAATTCTCTCAATTCTGCCCTCGTGGACGAATGGTTAAGTCATTGCTCTTTCAAAGCAAAGATGCGAGTTCAATTCTCGTCGAGGGAATCATTATGGGTCGGTGGCCGAGTCTGGTTGAAGGCGACAGTCTGTAAAACTGTTCTTTTTTGCACGCAGGTTCAAATCCTGCTCGACCCACTGTGGAGAGGTGGCTGAGTGGCTCAAAGCGTCCTCCTGCTAAGAGGAAGCGGGTAGTTAATATCCGTCGCAGGTTCAAATCCTGTTCTCTCCGTTTTGAGAGTGTGGTGTAACTGGATAACATCTCAGTCTACGAAACTGAAGACATGAGGGTTCAAATCCCTCCGCTCTCGTTACATGGGAGAGATGATGGAGTGGCTGATTCGAGTTGAATTAAACCAGTCCACTAGGTAAAACCTATCTCTCCTTCTTATCCCCCGGTAGCTCAGTTGGTAGTTAGCGCCTGTCTGAAGAACAGGAGGTCGTCGGTTCAATTCCGGCCTGGGGGGCTTCGTTGCCTCATAGCTCAATGGCAGAGCAAGCGGCTGTTAACCGCGCGGTTGTAGGTTCGAGTCCTACTGAGGCAGCCAATTATAATTCGTAATTAAATAGGGGTTGATACCCACGTTTCTATAAACGGCTTGTATGTTAATCGGGCGTTTAAGTCCCCGTCACAAAATACAATTACGAATTACGAACTACGAATTACGAATTATTTAATGCCGGGTGGACGAATTGGGAAGTCGCATCGCTCTGAACGATGAGGTTGCAGGTTCAAACCCTGCCCTGGCAATAAAGCCCTGTGGTGTAATTGGCAACATAGCGCCCTTTGAAGGCGAAGATTCCAGGTTCGAGTCCTGGCGGGGCTGCCAAACTTGCTCTTGTAGCCCAACTGGAAGAGGCTGCCGTCTCAAAAACGGTAAGTTGTGGGTTCGATTCCCACCAAGAGTACCAAACTTTGCTCCTGTAGCCCAATTGGGAGAGGTGGCAGACTTAAAATCTGTTTTGTTGTGGGTTCGACTCCCACCAGGAGTACCAACGGGATGTAATTCAGTGGCCAGAAGCCATGCTTTGGGAGCATGGAGTCGCAGGTTCGAGTCCTGCCATCCCGATATGCCCCTGTGACGGAACTGGCATACGTGCTGGAATCAGAGTCCAGATTTTACAGGTTCAAATCCTGTCAGGGGTACTAAGCTCTCGTGGCGGAACGGAAGACGCACTAGACCGAGGATCTAGTTTTTTGCAGGTTCAAATCCTGCCAGGACTACCAAATATTGGGAGTGTAGCTCAATGGAATAGAGCTTCGAGCTTCTACCTCGAAAGTTGTGGGTTCAAGTCCTACCACTCCCGTTTGAAAATGTCTTTAATTTTGAATTTTGAATACTTCGGCTACGCTCAGTACAAGTTTTGAATTTTAAATTTTTATGGGGTCATAGCTCAAATGGCTAGAGCGTCTGCCTTGCAAGCAGGAGGTTATGGGTTCAATTCCCATTGATTCCACTGATGATGGTGTCTGAAGCCAAAGTGGTCGAGGCGCTGGTTTGTGGAACCAGTCAGAGCGGGTTCAAGTCCCGTCAGACGCCCCTGAATGGAAGATGCTGCTGAATGGACGGCAACTGGTCTTGAAAACCAGGGTATGGGCAACTGTAGGGGTTCGATTCCTCCATCTTCCTCTTTTCCACCTGAAGCCGAAAAGTGAGGCGCTGTGCTGATAACACAGAAACAGGAGGGGCAGTACCTCCCTGGTGGATTTATATCTAAATGTTGGTATTACAAATCGCACTTGCTCATTTCTTTTTCAAATTAACTAGGGTGGTTGGCATACTGGCTGTGCAGCGAGCTTTTAACCCGCAGAAATAGGTTCGACCCCTATACCACCCATTAAACAATTCAAAATTCAAAACTTGTACTGAGCGTAGCCGAAGTATTCAAAATTCAAAATTAAGAAATGCAATCTTGGTTAGCCTTTTGGCAATTGCTAATGTACAACTTGAATGCTCGTTGGGTTAGGAATAACAACTAGCGATCGCTAGTTGAGCATGTTGTAATAATACATCTTTATCCAAAGCATGTATGGGATATTGCGGTGTTACTGCCAGTAGTTTCTCAATTCTTTCTCTAGCTGCTTCTACGACTGCTTCATCTAAGCTACCGTTACTGAGCGAATCAGCAAAATCTTCAGCAATCCGATAAGTTCTTTCAATAGATGATGAGTTAATATTACGCGATACAATAAACAGATCGCAGCCTGCATTAAATGACCGCGCCACAGTACCAGCTTTCATAAACATATCTGAGATCGCTTTCATATCCAAATCATCAGATACAACTACTCCCTCAAAGCCAAGTTCCTCTCTAAGTATGGTTTTGAGGATAGCCTGAGAAATCGTTCCTGGGACATCAGGATCTATTCTGGGAAATAAGATATGGACAGTCATAATCAAAGGAATCTGTACTTCGATTAAGGCTTTGAAAGGTATAAGTTCTCGAAGTCGCAGGTCTTCTAGAGTTAAATTCAATATTGGTAGCTCAATGTGAGAGTCCTTGCTGGTGTCTCCATGTCCGGGAAAGTGTTTAGCACATCCCAAAATTCCTGAATCTCGAAGTCCAAGGTAATAGTCACGCGCACCTTGAGTAGCAGTTTCGGGAGTGTTACCAAAGGCGCGAGACCCAATCACAGGGTTGTCAGGATGGGAAAAAATATCTGCTACAGGTGCCCAAGATAAATTGATTCCCAGTGATTTTAGTTCTACTGCTGTGGCTTTTGCTACTTCAAAAGCGTGCGATCGCAGCAATAAGGCATGAGGAAAGCGGGTAATTGGCAGTGGTGTACGAATTACACGACCTCCTTCATGATCGAGAGTGAGGAACATGGAATCACGTTCAGTATATTCTCGTATTTGGTTATTCAAATCCTTGAAGCTTTCCAGCCAAACCTGATATGGGGTGCCATCCAAAAAGTTCTTAGCAAAAAAGATCGCCCCAATCGGCTTTAATTCATTGAGTGCGCGTTTATCGTCATCGCTTAATGTCGTGCCGGAAATACCTAAAATTAAGTGATGTCCAAAGCGCCTTAGCTCCTGCGATACACCCATAATCTTTTACCTATTAAGTTGTGCGGTAAACAACTTGGTTGTTCAACCTAGAGGACATAAACATTTATCCTACACCCTTATCGGGAGAGGAAAGTTTTCTTTAAGTAATGCCCCAGATGTTTCCTAATAGCAAATACACAAATTAGCCAAGAAATCAACTCCTTTCAGACAACTTTTAAAATTAGCTATTTTCAGTCAAAGGAAATACTTTTGTTTCCCTAAATCACTTGCATGTAAATATAGAGAAAGTGTACGCCACAAAGCTATTGCCAACAATGGTATTGGCAATTTGCTTGGGCAAGTGCGCGTAGGTAAAATTCCCTTTGGCAAAAGTTTTTTAGGGAAGTGATCGCACAATAACTGCCAAATGTAACGGATTGCAACGTATAATGAAAACGATAAAACGGTTAAGAAATATTGAAGAGCAGTAGGGTTACATGCGAGTAGCGATCGCGGGAGCGGGACTAGCAGGACTTTCCTGCGCGAAATATCTTACAGACGCAGGTCACACACCCATTGTCTTGGAACGTCGAGACGTTCTAGGCGGTAAAGTGGCCGCGTGGAAAGATGCTGATGGAGACTGGTACGAAACAGGTCTGCACATCTTTTTTGGCGCATATCCGAATATGTTGCAGTTATTCAAAGAACTGGACATTGAAGATCGATTGCAGTGGAAAGAACACACAATGATCTTCAACCAACCAGATGCACCAGGTACTTACAGTCGCTTTGATTTCCCAGATTTGCCAGCACCAATTAATGGTATAGTGGCAATTTTGCGAAACAACGACATGCTGACATGGCCAGAAAAAATCCGCTTTGGCATCGGGTTATTGCCGGCCATGATTCAGGGGCAAAAGTACGTTGAAGAAATGGACAAATATTCCTGGACAGATTGGCTGCGTAAACACAAAATTCCAGAACGGGTCAATAAAGAAGTTTTTATTGCTATGGCCAAGTCGCTGAACTTCATCGGCCCAGATGAAATTTCGGCAACCATTCTTTTAACTGCCCTCAATCGTTTCCTCCAAGAAAAAAAAGGCTCGAAAATGGCCTTTCTAGATGGTTCGCCAACAGAACGATTGTGTCAGCCCCTAGTAGATTACATCACCGAACGCGGTGGAGAAGTCCGTTTGAATGCCCCTTTAAAAGAGATTTTGCTAAACGCCGATGGTAGCGTCAAAGGTTACTTGATGCGGGGGTTGAATGGAGAGGAAGATGAAGTTTTCACGGCGGATTTGTATGTATCTGCCATGCCGGTTGACCCTCTGAAGGTGATTTTGCCAGCACCTTGGAAAGAAATGGAGTTTTTCCAAAAGCTAGACGGGTTGGAGGGCGTACCTGTGATTAACGTGCATTTGTGGTTCGATCGTAAACTTACGCAAATTGATCACTTGCTATTCTCGCGATCGCCCCTCCTAAGCGTTTATGCTGATATGAGCAATACCTGCCGTGAATACGCCAACCCCGAACGCTCGATGCTGGAATTAGTTCTAGCCCCGGCAAAAGATTGGATTGCCAAATCCGATGAGGAGATTGTGGCTGCAACTATTGCCGAGTTAGAAAAACTCTTCCCCGACCACTTCGGGGGAGACAATCCAGCAACATTGCTGAAATCTCATGTGGTGAAAACGCCCCGTTCAGTTTACAAAGCGACCCCTGGTCGTCAACAGTACCGTCCCTCGCAAACAACCCCCATTAGTAACTTCTATCTCTCAGGGGATTACACCATGCAACGCTACTTAGCCAGTATGGAAGGTGCCGTACTTTCTGGTAAGCTGACAGCGCAGGCGATTTCTGAGGCCCTCCCGGTAGCAAATTCCTCAAACCTGCAAACGCTCACCCGACCGCCCGCAACGAATGCTGCAACTGCCTGATTCCCCGCCGCGCATGAAAACGCTGGTCTCTGTAGACGAGTCATACAAACTTTGTCGGCATCTCACAGCAAAGTATGCCAAGACTTTTTACCTGGGTACTTTGCTGATGAGTCCGGTAAAACGTCAATCTATTTGGTCAATTTACGCTTGGTGTCGCCGTACAGATGAATTGGTGGATGGCCCCGCATCTGCTATTACCACGCCAGAAACCCTAGACCTATGGGAACAGCAGCTGGAATCGATTTTTGCGGGGTGTCCATTAGAAAATTACGATGTAGCTTTAGTTGATACCCTCCAGCGCTTTCCGATGGACATTCAACCATTTCGGGATATGATTGCCGGTCAGCGCATGGACTTATATCGCAGTCGTTATGAAACCTTTGAGGATTTATACCTCTACTGTTACCGCGTTGCTGGCACTGTTGGCTTAATGTCAACATCAGTTATGGGTGTGGATAACACCATATATGCAGCACCGTGGCAACAGAACAAACAACCTTATGTTCCCATAGAAGAAGCGATCGCTCTCGGAATTGCCAATCAACTCACCAACATCTTGCGGGATGTGGGAGAAGATGCCAAACGGGGACGGATCTACATTCCCCTGGAAGACTTGGCAAAATTTAACTATACCGAGCAAGACTTCTTCAAAGGTGTGGTAGACGATCGTTGGCGGGCATTGATGCGCTTTCAAATTGACCGCGCCCGCCAATTTTACACCACATCCGACCAGGGAATTACTTATTTAGCATCCGATGCTCGTTGGCCTGTATGGGCAGCATCAATGCTGTACGGTCAAATTTTGGAGGCGATTGAACGCAACGATTACGATGTATTCAGTCAGCGGGCTTTCGTTCCCCAATGGAAAAAGTTATGCAGCTTGCCCATAGCTTGGATGCGATCGCAAGTCCTTTAAAAAATTAGTCATTTGTCCCTAGTCTTTAGTCCTTAGAGTTTTATAAATGACTAATGACCAATGACAAATGACTATTGACTCTTGCTAACAAGTCTGGTAACATTGATATTCGTGAGTCATGGAGAGGTGGCTGAGTGGTCGAAAGCGGCAGATTGCTAATCTGTTGTACGGCAGGCAACTCCGTACCGAGGGTTCGAATCCCTCCCTCTCCGTTTTTGAGCTTTTGATACACAGAGTATATTCTGTGTAAAAAAGAAATACTATTATCGGCGTAAATATTTCTACTCCTAAAGATGGATGATATGATTTATCTTTTGGAATCTTGATAAGATCCAGCTAAGTTACAAATCTAGTTTGGATCTTATTTTTAGGCTCCTAAGTGTTTTGAGGAGTGAAAGTAATTTATGAGAAAAATTAGTGCCGCCTTAAGTTTAAGTATAGCTACCCTTGCGGCTGGGTTTCTACTTGGGGCTTGTGGTGATAACAGTAACCCCAACGGCACAGCTACCAACGGAAGTACCGCTACTCCAGCGGCAAACTCAACTACTACAAGCAGTGCTAAAGGACTAAAAATCGGTTCCCTGTTACCGACGACAGGCGATTTGGCTTCAGTAGGACAGCAAATGCTAGGTTCCATACCTTTACTGGTGGATACGGTCAACGCTTGCGGTGGGGTAAATGGCGAACCTGTTACTTTGGTGCAAGTAGATGACCAAACCGACCCGAAAGCTGGAGCTGCCGGTATGACCAAACTAGCAACTTTAGATAAAGTTGCAGGTGTAGTTGGCTCCTTTGCCAGTAGCGTTTCTAGTGCAGCAGTTTCTATTGCCACACCAAATAAAGTCATGCTGGTGTCTCCTGGTAGTACCAGTACCGTGTTTACCGAAAAGGCACAAAAAGGCGACTTTAAAGGCTTTTGGGCGCGTACTGCTCCCCCCGATACCTACCAGGCACTAGCCTTAGCCCAACTTGCTAACAAAAAAGGCTTCAAGCGAGTTTCTACAGTCGTGATTAATAATGACTATGGCGTAGGGTTTGAAAAAGCATTTGTGCAAACTTTTGAAAAATTGGGTGGCACTATAGTTAATAAAGATAGACCTGTCCGCTACGACCCGAAAGCCCAGACATTTGATACAGAAGCGGCTGCTGCTTTTGCTGGGAAGCCAGATGCAGTTTTGGCTGTAATGTATGCGGAAACTGGTAGTCTGTTCCTAAAAGCCGCCTATCAACAAGGTGTGGCGAAGGGAGTACAAATTCTGCTGACAGATGGGGTAAAATCGCCTACTTTTCCCGAACAAGTTGGCAAAGGCGGTGATGGTAAATATATTTTAACAGGAGCGATCGGTACAGTACCGGGTTCCGATGGTAAAGCATTAGAAGCTTTCAACAAACTGTGGAAGGATAAAAAAGGTGGTGCACCAGGGGAATACGCTCCTCAAGCTTGGGATGCAGCTGCTTTATTAACATTGGCGGCGCAAGCTGCTAAGGAAAATACAGGCGTTGGCATAGCCAGCAAAATCCGGGAAGTTGCTGATGGCCCTGGCACAGAAGTTACTGATGTCTGCGAGGGACTAAAGTTACTTAAAGATGGTAAAAAGATTAACTACCAAGGCGCTAGCGGCAATGTAGATGTTGATGCTAACGGCGATGTCGTGGGTGTATACGATGTTTGGACAGTAGGAGACGATGGCACAATCAAGGTGATTGACAAAGTTACCCCTAAGTAGAAGTTAGGAGTGAAGAGTTATGAGTTATGAATTAAGAATTAGAAGTTAGGAGTGAAGAGTTATGAGTTATAAGTGAAACATTACGAACTCTTAACTTCTAACTCATAACTCCTAACTCTTAACTTTTAAAGCCCACTGAAGTTGTAACCAACTCCTAATAACAAGCCCACATCAGTTTGATCGAAGAATCCGGCATTGATAGCAGCTGTTGCCGTAAATTGAGAAGTTAGAGGCACATCAATGCCACCAGACACCAAAAAGGCAAATTGCGAATCATCACCAGTTTTGTAAGCTGCACCCACTCCGACGTAAGGTGCGATCGCTAATGGTTCGCTAAAAGCATCTGCTGGTTTAAAGGTAAAATCGTAGGTGATCGGAAGTAGAACTGTGGTGTTATCCCCAAAGACGGCTGAGGGTCGTATTGATATAGAATTTGTCAGTCCGATTTTGCTAACTACCGCAAAGTTACCGTCGCCCAAAGACGTGTCACCACCGCTCAAACCAATGTTAGCAGCGACGCCAAGATAGCTACTACCACCATTGGTAGTTCTACCTAAATCAATATCTGATTGCGCCACTTTGGTATCAGATGGTTGAGCAGGAGTTTGAGAAGTCGGTTGTACAGGTTCAGAGGTTAGCGTTGCAGATGAGGTCGCCACTGTACCTGGAACGGGTATGGGTGTTACACTGGCGTTTTCTTGTATCGCAGTGTTGGGCAATTGCTCTACTTTAGTTAAATTTGTGACTGCAAAAGTTTCAGTTGTTTCTGTAGAGAGATTTTGCCTAAACTCGTTGGGAGACGCTACGGTTGCGGAAGGTTCAGTTAATGCCCGATCGCTCAACTTGTTTACTGTCTGGGCGCTTGCAGATAAACCGCTACTCACGAATGCAAGAGTAGCTAAACTTGGCAACCAAAAAACACCTTTACGAAGAAAAAAAATAGTATTCACGTTCACTCCTAAAACAATGTTGCCACGAAAAATAAAGATTTTTGTTGACTTAAGTCAACAAAATCGGGCAATATTCAAAATTTAACATCAAAAAATCGGTTTTACATCCTGAATTTACTTGATTTCTCTAGTTAATATTTATTAGCAAAAAATTAAATTCTATAGTAATCCTGAATCACTCGCGAAAAACAAGATACCCAACAACTTTTACAAAATTGGGGATTTGTGGGTGGCAATTTTCACAAATTAAATAGAATTGATATATTTATTCTAAATATCCTGAATTTGATAGATGACAAATAGTCTCTTTGCTTAAAATTAAGATAGTGTTTATTAAGGAGGCATCGCGATTGCCATCTCTTCCATAAACGAAACAAATTTGTTAGCATAACTGCCTTGCCATTAAAGGCAGTTAGATTGTGAAGTGATATTACAAAGCTTGCAAAAATATTTAGAAATTGCCTACAAGGCAAACATAGTTCTAACGTAGAACCTATTAGGAGAGACTTGAGGCAAATGTGATGAGCGAAAATAATATTCAAAAGTACCGGTTTGTCTGTACCCTGACTTTCGGTGATATCTACGGTCAAATAATTGTTTGGTTGATTACAATTACCCTAAGTTTGGCATCAGCTTTGGCGTTGATGGGTGCTAAACGGCCCGTGTACGCTTTAGCAACAGCGGGTCTCGTTGTTCTGCTATCGCTACCTTTCTTGTTGTTCGCGTTTGTCACTACCTTGTTAAATCATATTGAAGTCAGTCCTGTAGGGCCAGGAACCAAAATGGAACCCATACCAGGTAATGTCTCTCAACAACAACCTGTACAAGCAACTAGCTAACATAGTTAGGAGTTATGAGTACAGACGCGATTAATCGCGTCTGTACAAGAGTTATGAGTCACTTTATCTGTGCCATAACTCTTTGTTTTTAACTTTTCACTCCTAATTTCAAAATTTGTTACAACCTCCCTGTATAGAAGCAGGGAATTTTTTTGTACAGATGTTATTGTTACAACGCACTAGCTGATTAATCACGTCTCTACAATAGAACAGCAGTGGTTTGCTATCAAAGGGCTAATTATGCTGGAACACGATGTGATTATTGTCGGGGGCGGATTGGCGGGATGTCGCGCTGCTGTAGAAATTGCCCGCACTGACCCTAGTTTAAATATTGCTGTGGTTGCCAAAACCCACCCAATTCGTTCTCACTCGGTGGCGGCTCAAGGTGGTATGGCTGCATCGCTGAAAAATGTTGATTCCGAAGATAGTTGGGAAGCACACGCTTTTGATACTGTCAAGGGTTCTGATTACTTGGCAGACCAAGATGCTGTAGCGATTCTCGCCCAAGAAGCGCCAGATGTGGTAATTGACTTGGAACATCTCGGCGTTTTGTTCTCTCGCTTACCCGATGGGCGCATTGCCCAAAGAGCTTTTGGCGGACATTCCCATAACCGCACTTGCTACGCTGCTGATAAAACTGGTCACGCGATTTTGCACGAATTGGTTAACAATTTGCGGCGTTATGGGGTGCAAGTTTATGAAGAGTGGTACGTGATGCGTCTCATTTTAGAAGAAAATGAGGCCAAGGGTGTGGTCATGTTCCATCTTTTGGATGGACATATAGAGGTGGTGCGGGCTAAGGCGGTGATGTTTGCCACCGGGGGCTATGGTCGCGTTTATAACACTACCTCAAATGATTACGCTTCTTCGGGTGATGGTTTAGCAATGACTGCGATCGCAGGTTTGCCCCTCGAAGATATGGAATTTGTCCAATTTCATCCCACTGGTTTATATCCGGTAGGGGTGTTAATTTCGGAAGCGGTACGGGGAGAAGGGGCGTATTTAATTAATAGTGAAGGCGATCGCTTTATGGCGAACTATGCACCCAGTCGCATGGAACTAGCTCCTCGTGATATTACCTCACGAGCGATCGCTTACGAAATTCGCGCCGGACGTGGTATTCATCTCAACGGCAGTGCTGGTGGCCCCTTTGTTTATCTGGATTTACGCCATCTGGGCAAAGAAAAAATTATGAGTCGCGTTCCCTTCTGCTGGGAAGAAGCCCATCGTCTAGTAGGCGTTGACGCAGTAACTCAACCGATGCCAGTCCGCCCGACAATTCACTATTGTATGGGTGGTATCCCAGTTAACACCGATGGTCAAGTTCGCAGTAGTGGTGATGGTTTAGTTGATGCTTTCTTTGCTGCGGGTGAAACATCTTGTGTTTCCGTACATGGTGCAAATCGTTTGGGCAGTAATTCACTATTGGAATGTGTAGTTTATGGTAAAAGAACTGGAGCTGCGATCGCCAAATTTGTGCAAAAACGTAAGTTACCCTCTGTAGATGAGCAACGGTATCTAACAGAAGCCCAGCAACAAATTCAAGCTTTGCTAGAACAACCAGGACAGTACCGCATTCACCAAGTCCGTGAAGCTTTTCAGGATTGTATGACTGAGTATTGTGGTGTTTTCCGCACTGAGGCATTAATGACTGAAGGTTTGCAGAAATTAGAAGAAATACAACAAAAATATCCGCAAATTTATTTAGATGACAAAGGTAGTTGCTGGAATACAGAACTCGTAGAAGCCTTAGAATTACGAAGTTTGATGGTAGTAGGACAGACTATTTTGGCATCAGCCCTAAACCGCCAAGAAAGTCGTGGCGCTCATTTCCGCGAAGATTATTCCCAGCGAGATGATACAAACTTTCTCAAACACACAATGGCTTACTACTCACCAGCAGGAATTGATATTCAATATCGATCGGTGGCGATTACTATGTTTGAGCCAAAAGAGCGGAAGTATTAGCAAAAGATAAATTTATCTGAGAAATCGAGGTGATGACAAAAATTTTGTCCACCTCGATTAAAAATATGAAATGATTAAGTTATCAATCAAAGCCTAATTGTTTTTGAATTACAACTGTTATTTTTTCTAGCTAATATAAAGATATTGAGCGATCGTTCATCTAATCGCACTATGTGAATTGGCTGAAACATCACATTTATAAGTTGATGGCATTTAGTCCATCCAGATTTTCTGCTCCCGTCAAAAGTTGAAGTCTGACGTAAAGAAGTAAGATGATGAAAGATGATAAATTATGAGAACTATAGACCATGATTACTAAAGAAGAAATTACCATCAAAGTTCCCTCTGAGGTAGCAGAGGCGTACCGGAATGCCACTGAAGAAGAACGAGAACAATTGCAACTTAAGATTGCGGCAATCATGCAGTCTCAATTTACAACTAAAAGACAAGAAGCGATCGCGCGTCTGAGAAACACGATGGATAAAGCAAGCTTTGAAGCACGAGAGCGAGGATTAACACCTGAAATATTAAAATCGCTTTTGAATGATGACGAATAATCGATGGTTTGTGTTTGATACCAATGTGCTGATTAGTGCATTTTTGTTTAGTCAAAGCAAGCCACGTCAGGCATTAGATCAAGCCCTGGATATTGGCGTTATAGTATTATCAGATTCTGTATTATCTGAGTTACAAGAGGTTTTATATCGTCCCAAATTTGATAAATATCTTACTCAAGAAAGGCGGCAAGATTTTCTCAAAGATTTAACCGAAAACTCTCAGTTTATTGATGTGATTGAACAAATTAATGAATGCCGAGATCCAAAAGATAACAAATATCTGGAATTAGCAGTCAGTGCTAAAGCAGAGTGTATTGTTACAGGAGATGATGATTTGCTAGTGCTAAACCCCTGGAGGGGTATTGAGATTCTAACTGTTCAAGAATTTTTGGATTCAAAGTAGCAAGATTAACCTAAGCGCAACTGTCCCACCTTGCTATATACAGTAGTGGAGAAACAAGCTAAGAAATCTATTATGATACCCAACTTAGGTTACTATAAAAAACAAGATTTTTATTTCAAATATGAATAACCCACAACCTTGGTATATTGTCAAGCGTTCTGCGGGAAACTGTGAAATTATCCCCAGCGACCAAGTTGGCGACGATAATCTAGAAATTATAGAACAGTGGGGGCCTTTTAGTTCGCAAGAAGAAGCGATCGCTCGACGTGTCGGACTCATTAGGGCTGGGAAGTGCCAACCAATTTAAGTTAGTAGTTAGAAGTTGACAGTGACGGTCTTTATTCCTAGGGCGTGTCATCAATTAGGTAAACTGGAATCAGAACTGCTGAAAAAGAAT
>NZ_JAVRCK010000041.1:0-74572 GCF_034530815.1 Nostoc sp. DedSLP03 | reverse complement strand
ATCTTAATGGGTTGCTTGCAATTTGAGTCTTTCTGCCAAAAGTGGATGCTCCCGAACATAAGTCATATAGATCAGTAAATAATCATTAATAGTTAGCTTAAAATCTACTTACCGAAGCTCTTATTTCTAATAATCTGTTGATAGCCAATTATCCAAGCTTAGTCCTTCAACTCGCAGCAAGCCAGAATCATTAGAAACCAGAATTAATCTGCGTGCGATCGCTGTAGCCGCTATCAATATATCTTGTTCTTATATCTTCAAACCCCTACTTTGTAAATCCACATGGATTTCACATGCTCTCTCAATAATTTCTATATCATCCAAGAATAAAACTTCATATTTTCTATAAAACTGATTAAATTCTGCTATCTGCCTCATAGCATTTATATATAAAAGTCCTCTTTTAACTTCATAATAAGTTATACAACTGATAAAAACTTCTTGTCCCGAACGATTAGCATCCCGTAGTTTCCTACTAACAGTTGCATTTCTCCTCAAAATGTAACTAACAATATTTGTATCTCATAAATAAGCCACTTTGTCTATTTTCGCTTTACTGCATCATCAAACATTTTGATTTGCTCTGGGGTCAAATCATTTAACGTATCAGAAACCGCTTCTAAGACAAGAATCTTATCAATTCTGCGTGTCAGTTCACGATCGGTTATAACTCTCATTTCCTCTGGTGATGACTGCCCAAAGAGTTCTACCAACATTTCTATCATTACTTGTTGGTTTAACTTAACTTGGTATAAGCTATTACCTTTTATTAGCTTTTCAACAATTAGTGATATGCGATTACTCAGTTCTTGATGATAATTAGCAACTTCTCGCATAATTCCCTCTATTCATCAAATAATCATCTTAATTATAAACAATCTCCCTCAGCACCCCTCTATGTAAAAAAAAGGCGGGCCTTTCAGCCCACCCCACAAAATTTTGAGAATATTCTGTTGCTATTAACCCAACAATTGTTTAGCCTTAGCTAACACATTATCAACGCTAAAGCCAAACTTCTCTAAACAAACACCGCCTGGAGCCGAAGCACCAAAGCGATCGATACTAACAGTATCGCCTTCAGTACCTACGTATTTGTGCCAACCGAAACTAGCGGCAGCTTCTACAGACAAACGCTTGGTGACAGCTTTCGGCAAAATTGACTCTTTATAAGCCGCATCCTGTGCTTCAAACAGTTCCCATGAAGGTAGCGAGACAACACGGACTTTCTTGCCTTCAGCCTTAAGTTTTTCGGCTGCGCCAACGGCGAGGCTCAGTTCTGAACCAGTAGCAATCAAGATGAGATCGGGTGTACCTTCGCTATCAACAACGGTGTATCCACCCTTGGCTACGCCCTCAATCGATGTACCTGCCAAGTTGGGGACGTTTTGACGGGTAAACGCCAACAGAGACGGAGCATTTTCCTTCGCCTTTTCGATCGCTATTTTATAAGCGCCAGAGGTTTCGTTACCGTCTGCGGGACGAAACACTAATAAATTAGGAATTGCTCGCAAGGAAGCGAGAGTTTCAATGGGTTGGTGTGTTGGCCCATCTTCACCTTGTCCAATGGAATCGTGAGTCATCACCCAAATCACGCCAGCTTGGGAAAGGGCAGATAAGCGGATGGCAGCACGCATATAGTCTGTGAAGATTAAGAAGGTAGCACCGTAGGGGATTAATCCCGAACTGTGCAGCGCTATACCATTACAGATTGCGCCCATACCATGTTCCCGCACACCAAAGTGGATGTTGGGGTTTTCGTAGTGCCCTTTTTGGAAGTCGCCTTTGCCTTTGATTTCGGTCAAGTTGGAGTGGGTTAAGTCAGCCGAACCACCAATCAATTCAGGTAAAACCCCCGCCAGTTTGTTGAGGCAGGTTTCTGAGTGTTTGCGGGTAGGTAGTCCTTTGTCTTCTGGGGTGTAAGTGGGTAGTACCTTGTCCCAACCGTCAGGTAGCTTGCCGTTTAGGTAACGTTCAAATTCAGCCGCTTCTTGGCCATACTTAGCTTTGTAGTCGGCAAAAGTCTTGTTCCATTCGTCTTCGTAGCCTGCACCGCGCTCAACTGCTTTGCGGGTGTGGTTGAGGGCGTTTTCTGGAACTACGAAAGGTTCGTATTCCCAACCCAAATTCTTCCGAGTTAATTCTATTTCGTCTCCACCAAGGGCAGCGCCGTGAACGCCAGCGGTGTTTGCTTTATTGGGGGAACCGTAACCAATAATGGTTGTAACTTTGATGAAAGATGGCTTATCGGTGACAGCTTTGGCTGCTTCAATTGCTTTGGCGATCGCATCTAAATCCGTGTTACCATCTTCGACGTGTTGAACGTGCCAACCGTAAGCTTCAAAGCGCTTGGAAACATCTTCGGTGAATGCCACATCTGTGGAACCGTCGATCGAAATGTGGTTGTCGTCGTACAGAGCGATGAGTTTGCCTAATCCCAAGTGTCCTGCGAAAGAACAAGCTTCACCGGAAATTCCTTCCATATTGCAACCGTCACCCAAAATTACGTAGGTGTAATGGTCAACAATCTTGCTATCGGGTTTGTTAAATTTAGCGGCAAGGTGCGCTTCGGCGATCGCTAAACCGACTCCATTAGCAATTCCTTGACCTAGTGGGCCAGTGGTGACTTCCACACCTGGGGTCATGAAGTTTTCGGGGTGTCCGGGGGTTTTAGACTCCCATTGACGGAATTGCTTGATATCTTCAATGCTTACACTGTCGTAGCCTGTCAAGTAAAGCAGGGCGTACTGCAACATTGAGCCATGACCGGCAGATAAGACAAAGCGATCGCGATTAAACCATTTGGGATTCTTGGGATTAAACTTCAAAAAGCGATCCCAGAGGACAAAAGCCATCGGAGCCGCACCCATTGGTAGTCCTGGGTGTCCCGACTTTGCTTTTTCTACGGCATCAATAGCCAAGAAGCGGATCGAGTTAATAGCCAGTTCTTCGACGGACAATTCTTTGGCGGATTGGGTTGCAACAGTCATAATCTCTTGTTTTTAACGACGGGTTAGCACTCTTCGTAGCTTCTCTTGCTGGGGTTATTTTAGATTCCCCACAGTATCCTCATCATCCCACTCCCGCTTGTCGATGGACAAGCGGGATCTCCTGAGTTTCTGGTGATAAATCAAGCTGATAATTGGGTCATGTTGAACGCTTAAATTATATCGGAATGATATTTCTGATACTTTGGGCATTGGGAAAGAGGAGGCAGGAGGCAGAAGTTCTAAAATGTTTGAATTTTGAATTTTGAATTTTGAATTTTGAATTGATTTCTCCCCTGCTCCTCTACCTCCTGCCTTTTGCCTTCTTTTAAACGTATTTCTTAAAGGCCAGTGTGACATTATGACCGCCAAACCCAAAAGAATTGGATATTGCTATCTCGACTTTTTGAGCGCGGCTAGAGTGAGGCACGTAATCTAAGTCACACTCTGGATCGGGATTGTCCAGATTGATTGTCGGTGGAATTTGGTCATTTGCGATCGCTAGTACTGTTGCAACTGCTTCAATACCTCCAGAACCGCCCAATAAATGACCTGTCATCGATTTGGTGGAGCTAATTGCCACCTTATAAGCATGTTCTCCCAAGGCTTTTTTGATTGCTGAGGTTTCAGTTGAATCATTAGCTGGGGTACTAGTGCCGTGGGCATTAATATAGCTAATTTGTTCGGGAGTTATGCCGGCATCTTTGAGCGCTAGTTCGATCGCTCTAGCGGCTCCAAGCCCACCAGGTACGGGGGAGGTGATATGGTAGGCATCACAAGTCATGCCATAGCCGATCATTTCAGCATAAATGTGAGCGCCGCGACTGATGGCGTGTTGCAGTTCTTCTAGAATTAAAATTCCTGAACCTTCACCCAAAACAAATCCGTTGCGATCGCGGTCAAAGGGACGGCTAGCATGAGCCGGGTCATCATTGTTAAAAGACAGTGCCTTGCAGGCGGCGAACCCAGCTATCGACAATGGTGTGACAGCTGATTCCGTTCCCCCGCAAATCATCGCCTGGGCATATCCCCCTTGAATTAAGCGAAAAGCATCTCCAATGGCATTAGAACCAGCAGCACAGGCAGTTACAGGACAAGAGTTTGGCCCTTTAGCACCCGTGTGAATTGCCGTTAATCCTGCGGCCATATTGGCGATCATCATTGGGATCATGAATGGACTACAGCGATCGGGTCCACGGTTGAGGTAGATAGTTTGCTGGTCTTCTAATACCTTAATCCCACCAACGCCAGAACCGATCGTCACACCTACCTGTTCTGCATTCAGGTCATTAATCGCTAACTCCGAGTTAGCTAGAGCCTGTTTTGCTGCCGCAACCCCAAATTGGGAAAACCGATCCATGCGCTTGGCCTCTTTGCGCTCCAAGTAATCATGCGGATCGAAGTTTTTCACCTCACCAGCAATTCGGCAATCATGGCTAGACGCATCAAATAATGTGATGTAGTCAATGCCATTACGTCCACTCAATAATCCATCCCAATATTCTGTTGCTGTGTTACCTATAGGTGTAATCGCGCCAACACCAGTTACAACAACGCGTTTACGTGTATGATCTGTCATGATTCAGTTAAAAATGGCGAAAAAGCAGCAGGCAAAAAATTTGAGGTTAGCGACTAGGTACTGGTGAGCCAGCGCGGTCTTAAAGGTTTCCTTTACGAGCGACTGGCATCGGATTTGCTGACTTCAAGTGAGTGTCGTTAACGTCAGCATTAGTGACATTAGCAGCGTCACGCGAAGAGTGGCTAGATATCAGAGAAAAATCTCCCCAATCCCAATCCCCAATTCCAATCCCCAGTTAAGCTGAGGCGGCAACTTTGTTATTGATGTAATCTACTGCCTCTTGAACCGATGTAATCTGCTCGGCAGCTTCGTCGGGAATTTCGATATCAAATTCTTCTTCCAAAGCCATCACCAACTCAACGGTATCGAGGGAATCTGCTCCCAGGTCTTCCATGAACTTGGCTTGTGGTGTAACTTTGGCATCGTCGTCAACACTCAGTTGTTCGGTGACGATTTTCTTGACCTTTTCAAAAATTTCCGTTTGGCTCATAAATAAAAGTCCTTAACCACTTGCTACGATCTGCTCTTTAGAGGAGACATTGTTTTGAGCATATACATCTTATCGTCAAGCGCGATCGCCCGCATACTTCCAAGGGTTTTTCTGCTAGAAAACCTCTCCTATTCCTCAAATAAATCGGGTAAGTTTTCTCTTAACACTTGAACTGTGGAGCGCGTTACGCCATCGCCGATTCCGTGTAAATGCTTTGGTTTTCCAATTATTGCTAAAATTTTTGACAATGTCTCATCGGTATTTACAGCCTTGCTAGCAATTAAGAATATGTAGATGCTGCGACCTTTTAACCTAGACGCTTAAAAGGTAGCTAAACGTCAAACATCAGAATGATGCTAACAAGGAATGATAAAACAGTTATTGTTTAGAGCGATCGCTCTAACCCAAACATACTTCTATGCTACCTCAGACACTGAAATACGCTTACTTCCCTGGTTGTGTTGCTCAAGGGGCCTGTCGAGAACTTTACCAATCAACTCAAGCGCTTACCCAAGCACTGGGCATTGAACTAGTTGAACTTAAAAAAGCTGCTTGCTGCGGTTCCGGCACATTTAAAGAAGATTCGCAACTGCTAGAAGATACAGTCAACGCCAGAAATATTGCCCTAGCAGAAGAATTAAATCTGCCCTTACTTACCCATTGCAGCACTTGTCAAGGTGTTATCGGTCACGTCAATGAACACCTGAAAGAATGTCAGACTTCTAACCCTGTTTACATTGAACAGGTTAATGGCTTGCTAAATAAAGAAGGTTGTTCGCCTTATCGCGGCAGTACTGACGTTAAACATCTTCTTTATGCCTTGGTGACAGATTACGGTTTAGAGGAAATTACCAAACGCGTCACCCGAAAGTTAACTGGATTAAAATGTGCGGCTTTTTATGGCTGTTATCTCCTGCGCGCCCAAAAATCTATGCCTTATGACGACCCTTTCCAACCGGAAGCGATGGAAAATATGTTTCGGGCGGTGGGTGCAACACCAATTTATTACCGAGGGCGGACACAATGTTGTGGTTGGCCCCTTGCTAGTTATGCCACTACCCAATCTTTTAAGATGGCGGGGATGCATATTCAGGACGCTTTAGCATCTGGTGCTGACTGTATGATTACACCTTGTCCTCTGTGCCACTTAAATTTAGATTCCCGTCAGCCAGAGGTAGAAAAGGTGATTGAACAAAAGCTAGGTTTACCAGTGTTGCATTTATCGCAATTGATTGCTTTGTCACTTGGGGTTAGTCCAAAAGAACTGGGTTTAGACCATCACATTGTTTCCACAAAGTCAGTATTGGAAAAATTAGGATTTTAGTTTTAGGACTAGCCCTTTTAATCTGACAGGTAAAATCTCTTTTTTTCTCTGCGTCCTTTGCGTCTGTGCGGTTCAAAAGTCTTTTATTTAACCACAGAGGCGCAGAGAACTTGATGTTTCCCGCAAGCAAAAGTTCATTTGACTTACTCATTAAAGTCGAGCTAAAGCTTTTAATAGAGACTTTCAAAAATTGCCGAAGAATTCAGGAGCAAAGCAAGAACAGCTGCGCCAACGCGTTAGTCGTATAGAATAACCTTGTTGTATTCTGACAACTGACGCCAATATTGCTGTTTTGATAAAAAAATTTCCAAAATTAACCAACTTACAATATATAAGACTGGTAATTTTGGATAACTTTAATTAAACTTTAATTTTGAGAATCGCTTTGGTATTAGCTTCGTAAAGTCAACGCTTCTTTTTCGATGTTTTCATCCATCCAAGAAAACATATCGCCAATTGATTGAACCATATCTTCAACTCCTTCACGGAAGAGTTCAACATCTTTCTCAGACTTGGTATAAATTTGAGCCACTTGAATCAATTCGTCTGTATGTTCTGGGTCTAAGTGGCAGTGGAGATGAAAATATTCGATGGTATGGTCATCAATACCTTTAAATATCTTATGAAGCCCTTCGATGTATTTGATAAAAATTTCAGGTAAGACTTGTTCAATTGCTGCAAATCTTCCTAAAGAACGTACTATAGGTTCATCATCACAAAATTCAAATTTTTTAAAGCGTAATGCTGGAATGAGAAACGCTCCATCCTCGGCATTGATATCAATTTGAGGACAATCAATACCTTTCATAAAACGCATAAATAATGCTACATGAGCAAGGTCTGAGTTGAGTTCTCCATGCTCAGTAAATGCATTTTCTAGCATAATCGTTCTAGCATGGTAACTATCCATTTTAGACGCGACTTTCAGAAAAGCCATATTGAATCTGTTTGAGCCAGGTAGCATTTTCATTGCAAACTGTCGGATTGCATCTTGTGAAAATTCTCCTTTGGCAAAGCGTTGAACAAAGGGATGTAGAGACAAATCTTGCGCAGTTGTGATTTCTAATAAAACTTGCTGTAATTGGTTGGATATCTTAGCATCCAAAGAAAGAGTTGCAGTCATTATTTTAGCAGATAAGTGGGTTGTTGTTGATGCTTGATTGTCTAATTGGGCGTGAATATCTAGAGAATTATTCACGCAGCTTGCATAGCAAAAAATGCATACTCTTTGCAACTATGTTTTAGAGGATGTTTACAAATGCTGATTAACAAATACTTGATTGACTGATTTGATGTGAATAATGAACAATTACTCAAGCAGTTCACATAGTAAAATGTGCAAACCTTTTGTAACCATATTTCACAAGTTTGCAAATCCTTATTTAGGTTAGGATCGGCTGGAAAATTGACATTATCTTCAATAATTGAGGCCAAACTTTAACTATAATGCGTTCCAAAAATTTTTGTTTTTGGTTAGCTGAAGTGTACGTACGGTCGTTATAAATAATTTATTACCTCTTTTGCAAATATTCCGTACAAGTTCGTACTTTGTCTTAATAAAAATTCTAGTGTCTTATTTTTTTGTAAGCAAATAAAAAAACATCATTAACTAAATCTTTATTTTTTTCGACAAATTTCTAAAGTTGGTATAAATTTATAGCAAACTTTTTTTGTCATCTGTCAATAGGAATAAAAATAAAATCCTCTTGAAGAAGAATACAGAATGGGACGTGCAAGATTCACGCCCCACAAGAATTATTTTGAATTTAGTTATGCAATTTAGATAACTTTCAGCTTAATCATTGCTATTTTTGAATTTACGTTGCAATTGTTTTAGCGATTGATACATATCTGGCAGACGACCATAAACAGCACATACCTTGAGATACAGTTTGTAAGGAAGGGCTGGAGTTCCACAGACAACTTCTCCTGGTGCAACATCGCTGTGAATTCCAGTTTGAGCAGATGTCATCGATCCATCTCCCATCTTCACTTGATTGACTATTCCTGTTTGTCCAGCTAAAATAACGCGATTTCCCAGTTGAACCCCTCCTGCCATGCCAACCTGACCTGCGATCGCACAACCAGAACCGATTTGGCAACCGTGACCTATTTGGACTAAGCTATCGATTACTGTATTGCGACCTACTCGTGTTTCTCCGACTGCTGGGCGGTCAATGCCAGTGTTACAACCAACTTCCACGCCATCTTCTAAGACTGTATAGCCCGATTGTTCCATTTTGAACCAACCAGTCCGGGTAGGAACAAAACCAAAGCCTTCTGCACCAATCACAGCACCACTGTGAATGACGCAATCTGCACCGATGCGGGTACGTTCGTGGATAGTACAGTTGGCGTGTAAGGTGGTGCGATCACCTATTTTGGCATCTGGATAAATCACCACGTTGGGATGAATGATTGCACCATCACCAATTTCTACCCCTTGTTGAATCACAGTATGAGGGCCAATATAAACATCACTACCAACTTTTGCGGTGGAGTGAATCACTGCGGTGGGATGAATTTCTGGGGTAGGGCGATATGGTTGATAAAAAAGTGCGATCGCTTTGGCAAACAATAATCGCGGATCTGGGGTTGCTAGCCAGACAATACCTCTTTCTTGTGCAAGCGCTTGTAATTTTTCGTCCTGGGGCAAAATTAAAGCACTAGCATTGGTATTACCAACAAAAGACCCAAATTTTGCACCTTCTACGTAACTGAGAGTACCGTTGGTAGCTTCATCAATGGCTGCTACCCCTGTAATTTCTGGGTCTTGGTCTGGGTTGCTAGTTAGGCTATGATTGGTAGCCGCGTCACCAAATTGACGGAGGATTTCGCTGAATTTCATTGCTGGATGTGTTCAAAATTGATCTACAATTGCAAGATAATTTTCCCTCTTTATGCCCCAATACAATAATTTTGTAAACGCGTAGCGATGAGGCAATCAGACTGTTTCTAGTTTCGCTTCAGGTTGGATTACTTCACTGACATTCTTCTGTTGATGGCTCTCGTGAGCTTACTTTCACTGCATCTTGTCTCAATAGCGTCTTGAGGCGTTGATTATCTTCGCTAGCGATCGTTTCACCATAGTGATGAAGTTGAAAAAGCTGGCAATACCGGTTTTGTTTAGCGCAAATCAAGCAGCCATAGGCATGATTACCGTTAGTACCACATAGCCGATGTCCCATCACCGGGCCGAGAGAAATATTTTGCTCGCTAGCTACAGTACTGAGAATTGAGCGCAGTTTTGACTCGAACTCTAATGACAAGTATTGCTTACGTCCTGATTGCGTGCGATCCCATTCTGGAACGATTAATTCCTGTTTTAACAGACTCGCTTCAATCTCTTCAGACATCACAAGCCCAGATAGAATAACGTGATGGGAAACATGAGGCAATAGTGTACGTGCTAATTGCCACATTAAAGCTTCATCAAACCACTCTTCAACCAGTGGACGCAGATACCAACAACAGGGAATGCCAAGGCTTACTAAATCTTGCAACAACTGTACCCGGCTCTGAATTGAGGCTTGCTCATAGCCTGGTTTCAAGGGTGGTAGACTAACAAAGACAGTGACTCGAAGTGAATGAGGTCGCTCTAGAGTTGTTTTGAGGCGCTCTAGAAAAGATTGACCGGGATGGACTTTGGTAGTTATGTAGACGATATTGGCAGCTTTGCGGTCAATCAGTGCATCCAGAATTGATAGTACGCGTTCTCGATGGGCTGGAATAAAAGGGTCAGAGTAATCGCACAGTGAAATTGGAAAGCCCTTTTGTCCCTCCTGGGTAGCAAAAATGTAGTCTAGCAAAAGATCGAGCAGGTCAACTGGGGATGAGACATCCTGAAAGTTTTGTGGATAATGATGCCAGTCACGGTCTTGATGGCAGACACAATAGGCACATTCAATCGGGCAACGGTTCTGGACATTTGGTAGAAATGGATTCAAGCTGAAGTATTTTACAGCACGCTCCTCATCAGGAATACCAAGCACTGGAAAGCCATGCAGCATATACTGGCTTCCCTGCAACGTAATTTCAGACGCAGCATTTTTATCAGTATTCATATATTTTTTATGGAAAAAGTAATACACCCAGAAAAATTTGTCTTCTCTAGGGTGGCTGGTGTGAATATAGAGTGGCAAGGTGGGAAATGCTGGAGGATTAGTAAGAATTTTGATAAGTAAATATAGTTAAGTAGCGATCGCTTGTTCCTAAAGAATTGGTAAATGAGTGAGGTTAACACGGTAATGCTCTTACTAACAAGCTTTAAGAGTAGAGTCAGCTACGGTGTATACAAGTGTAAAAACCTAATTTGATAAGGAGAAGACTAAGATGATATTCAACTTGGTAAAAAGAGTTAGTATTAAGCCTTCATCTAAGCACTAAAGTGCTTACTACTAACTTTTTTAAACTCTCATAATTCCTATGACGAGACTAGTCACTAGTCGCCATTGCCACCCCTGCTAAATAACCGGTTGTCCAAGCGCTTTGGAAGTTAAACCCACCGGTAACGCCATCAATATCTAAGATTTCTCCAGCAAAATAAAGACCAGGAACTAATCTACTTTCCATTATCTTGAAGTTGACTTCTTTAAGCTTGACACCGCCACAGGTAACAAATTCTTCTTTGAAGGCTCCTTTACCGTTGATTAAGTATTGTCCCTGAGTCAATTCTTGCAGCAGCCGATTTAAGGTTTTACTAGATATTTCTGCCCAACGGTCTTCTGTGGTAATGCCTGCACGGGCAATGATATATTGCCAGAGACGATGGGGTAGATCGACGCCACGATGCAATGCGATCGCTTTTTTTCCCCATTCATCCTTAACTGCTAAAACTTTTTCTCGCACTTGTTCTTGGTGCAAATTAGGCAGCCAATTAATCAATAATGTGGCTTGATAGCGGCTTTCGTGCAGAACTCTCGCACCCCAAGCTGAAAGCTTCAAAACAGCCGGGCCACTTAAACCCCAGTGGGTAATTAGCAATGGCCCAGTTTGTTGTAATTGGGATTTTCCACCCGCAGATAAACGCAATTGAGCGGGGTTAACGCTAACTCCAGCTAATTCCCGCAATTTTTGATCGACAATGTTGAAGGTAAATAACGAGGGTACTGGCGGTTCAATTTGATGACCTAACTCTCGGACAATTTTATAACCTGCAAGGCTGCTACCGGTCGCCAAAAGTAGGCGATCGCATTTAATTGTCTCTTCCGACTTCAGAAAAATATCAAACCCCCCGTCTGCTGAGGTTCTCACGGAAGTTACATGCGTACCGATGCGGAGTTTTACTCCAGCTTTCGCTACCGATTTAATTAGACATTCCACAATGGTTTCTGAAGTATTGGTGACAGGAAACATCCGGCCATCAGCTTCCGTTTTGAGATAGACTCCACCAGCAGCAAACCAAGCTACTGTATCTTGAGGCCCAAACCGAGTCAAAGCACCCCGCAAAGCTTTTGCACCTCTGGGGTAATTTTGCACTAATTCCTCCGGCTCAAAGCAAGCGTGAGTGACGTTGCAGCGTCCGCCACCAGAAATCAGCACTTTCGCTAGCGGTTGACGACTGGCTTCGAGTAAAGTAACTTGGGCATCAGGATTAGCTTTAGCACAAGCGATCGCGCCAAAAAAGCCTGCTGCCCCACCCCCAATAACTACAATTTGTAACGGTAACAATTTCAAAAATGTCTCAATTGCAGGTACTTTACTAGGCTAGCCGTTATCTTCACTCTTCAACCGGTTCAAAGTCGTCTTTTGTGGCACCGCAAGTTGGACATGACCAATCTTCTGGGATATCTTCAAAGGCTGTTCCCGGTGCTATGTCGCTATCTGGATCGCCTTGTGCTGGGTCATATATATAGCTGCAAACACTACATCTATACTTGGCCATGTTCCTTTTTCCTCGTAAATTGTTGGCATTGCTTTCAGTATTAAATACTTTTGGCAATGAGTCAAAAAGGCTTAGTCATTTAATGACAAATGACTAAAAACGCCACCATGTCCTTTGGGCGTAACTGATAATTCCGATCGCGATCGCCCCAAGTAGCAGTAGCCAAATAATTCCACCTGGGATAAAAGTGAGAATACCAATACCTCTCAGTACCCAGACGGCAACGCTAATGCCGAGAAGTATACCAAAAATCTGGATTAATCTACGGTTTAAAGAAGATTGATTCACCTAATTTTCCTCTCAATTCAACAGACATTACACTTAATATTGATAATTAAAATATGAAGTTACGATGAAGTTATAGTTTCATCAGAAATAACACGTAAAACCAAGAGATACTGTCTAAACGTTAGGGTAAGGGACTTGATGTTAAATCGTGTTTGTGCCATTCTAGCTGTTAACAACGCAGTTTTTCATCTACAAGTATTACTTTGACAAAACTCACTGGAGTATTAATTATGTTAATTGTGATAAGAAACACAGTTTTTTCAGTAAAGTAACTGAAATGATGGGCAAAAAATTATCCTTTCCGGAAAAGATAAGTATTAAACTGGAACTAATTTAATAATGGGTTGGATCTAAATCAAGTTTTATGGCTTGTAATTTCAACTCTATTTAGGTGGATAAGTTGAGGAGTAACTTAATCATTATGTCTGCGTCTTATATATCAAATTCAATTATTGCAGGTTCAGATATGGCTTGGAGTCAAGACAAGCAAAAGTTGCTGGTACAGGGTGAAATTTTGGTAGAAACGCGATCGCACAAGATGTCGGGTGGTGCAGTGACAGCCTGGATGTATTTGCCGATGGTGCGATCGCACGTTTGGCAGCAATTAACCGATTATCCCCGCTGGGTACAATATTTTCCCGATATCACCAAGAGTGAGGTAGTACATAAAGGTGAAGTCAAACGTCTGTATCAAGCAGCACAAAAAGCCTTCTTCTTTTTCACGGCTCAAGTGGAAATTTACCTGAATGTTGTAGAAGTGTTGGGGCAGCAAATCCAATTTCGGATGGTAAATGGGACTTTTGAGGACTTTGACGCCAATTTAGAACTACAAGATTGTGGTAATGGCACAATACTTGCTTATACTGTGCAAGCAACACCTCTAATTCCGATTCCATCTATTTTTATTCAACAAGCGATGAATCTAGAGTTGCCTGCAAATATGCGTAAAATGCGACAAGTTATGTGTAAGAGTCATTAACAATTCAAAAATCACGCATTCAATATTCAAACATTTTAGACATTTTCAGATAGGGATTTAAACCCCGACTGTAGCAAGATCCCGCAGGGTAACTGACCATTCATCTAGTCCCCAGTTCCCAGTCCCTTGCTATACCTCTCGATAATTCAAAAACCCGCTCTCTGTGAGAAAACGGGTTTTTGTGTGTGATTTATCAGATGTAATTATCCGGTAAAGACTTCAACTGGTAAACGGCTAAAGGACAACCTTTCATTTTGCACATCTACAAAGATGGTGTTACCGTCGTTGAATTCGCCGCGCAAGATGGATTTAGCAATTTGAGTTTCTAACTCTCGCTGAATCGCCCGCTTCAGTGGACGCGCTCCATACACAGGGTCATACCCTACTTCTGCTAAAAAGTCAAGGGCAGCATCCGAGAGCTTGAGAGATATTTTGCGATCGCTCAATCTTTGCCGCAATCTTTCCACTTGCAACAGCACAATTTGCCGCAATTCCCTCTTATCTAAACCGTGGAAGATAATGATTTCATCAATCCGGTTCAGGAACTCTGGACGGAAGCTATTTCGCATTGCTTCCATGACTCGACGGCGCATTTCATCGTAGTGGGTGTTATCCCCAGCGATATCAAGAATGTACTGCGAACCGATGTTGCTAGTCATGATGATAATAGCGTTCTTGAAGTCCACCTTATGACCTTGGGCATCAGTGACGCGTCCATCATCGAGAATTTGCAAGAAGATATTAAAGACATCGGGGTGTGCTTTCTCGATTTCGTCGAAGAGAATCACTGAGTAAGGACGGCGACGAATCGCTTCTGTAAGTTGTCCGCCTTCTTCATAACCCACGTATCCTGGAGGCGCACCGATAAGCCTTGAGACGGCGTGTTTCTCCATGTACTCAGACATATCGATTCGCACCAGCGCATCTTCACTGTCGAACATATACTGAGCCAGCGCTTTCGCCAACTCGGTTTTACCCACACCCGTCGGCCCAAGGAAAATAAAGCTAGCAATAGGACGATTAGGATCGGCTAATCCAGCGCGCGATCGCTGAATTGAATCCGCTACAGCTGTGACTGCTTCTTCTTGTCCAACTACTCGGCGGTGGAGTTCATCTTCTAAATGCAGCAGTTTTTCTTTCTCAGATTCCACTAACTTACTGATGGGAATTCCTGTCCATTTAGAAATAATTTCAGCAATATCACCTTCTGTGACTTCTTCTCTTAATAGTGATTTACCACTTCTTTGAGTGTTTGCCAATTCAGTTTCTATTGCTTCCAATTGACGATGCAAACTGGTTAAAGTGCCGTATTTCAACTCCGCAGCGCGGTTAAGGTCATAGTCACGTTCTGCTTGCTGAATCTCTAAATTGACCTGTTCAATCTCTTTTTTCACAGACTGAATTTTGTCAATGATATCTTTTTCAGACTGCCATTGAGTATTCAGAGTCTTTTGTTCTTCTTTGAGATCGGCAATTTCTTTTTCCAATCGTCCTAGACGTTCGCGAGAAGCGGCATCGCTTTCTTTTTGCAGCGATAACTTCTCCATTTCCAATTGCAGAATCTTGCGATCGATTTCGTCGAGTTCTTCTGGTTTGGAGGTAATCTCCATTTTTAATCTCGCGGCGGCTTCGTCTACCAAGTCAATTGCCTTATCTGGTAAGAAGCGATCGCTAATATATCGACTCGACAATACGGCGGCTGCAACTAAAGCACTATCAGAAATCTTCACCCCGTGGTGGTTTTCATAACGTTCTCTCAACCCGCGCAAAATCGAAATACTATCTTCTACACTAGGTTGATCGACATAAACCTGTTGAAAACGTCTTTCTAGTGCGGCATCTTTTTCGATATATTTGCGGTATTCATCCAGGGTTGTCGCGCCAATACAGCGCAATTCGCCCCGCGCCAACATTGGTTTTAACAAGTTCCCAGCATCCATCGCGCCTTGGGTTGCACCAGCGCCGACAACGGTGTGAATTTCATCAATAAATAAAACAATATTACCGCCAGATTCGGTAACTTCCTTTAATACTGCTTTCAGGCGTTCTTCAAATTCACCCCGAAATTTTGCCCCTGCAATCAAAGCACCCATATCTAAAGCGATTAGCTTGCGGTCTTTGAGGGATTGAGGTACATCACCTGCGATAATGCGCTGTGCTAATCCTTCGGCGATCGCAGTTTTACCAACACCCGGTTCACCAATTAGCACAGGATTATTTTTGGTACGGCGAGAAAGAATTTGCACAGTCCGACGAATTTCATCATCTCGCCCAATTACTGGGTCAAGTTGACCTTTACGCGCGGCTTCTGTAAGGTCACGCCCGTATTTTTCCAGTGCTTCATATTTGCCTTCTGGATTTTGGTCGGTCACTTTTTGGCTCCCCCGAACTTGTTTAATAATATTTTTTAGCTTGCCTTCGTCTAAAGCAAACTCTTGGAATAAAGCTTTGCCAAAACGGTCATCTTTGGCATAACCCAGCAATAAGTGTTCAATTGAAATATATTCGTCTTGAAACTCTTTGCGATATCCGTCTGCTCGATCTAGAAGTGTATCCAAGCTGCGTCCTAAATAAACAGAACTGCTGCTACCGGATACTTTCGGCTGACGTTGAAAAAATTGTTCGGTGCGATCGCGCAGTTTTTGCAGGTCAACACCCGCTTTTGTGAGAATCCCTATTGCTAGACCATCTTGTTCTAGCAGCGCTTTCATTAGGTGTTCGCTTTCAATTTGTTGTTGTTGATATTGTTTAACAATATCTGGGGTATGGGCGATCGCTTCCCAGGCTTTTTCTGTAAATTGGTTAGGATTAGTAGGTTGCATAGGCTTTTTCAGGAACGTAAAGGCGCAGTAGCTTGTCAGAGGCTAGCACCAGAACACCAAGTAAAGATAATTTTTGCTCTCAATAGATATTGTATGAAGAGGGGAGCGATCGCCTAGATCGGTGTTCACGTCTTGTAAAAGTGGTATTTTCCCCTAGTTCCGATTTTCCTATGTGGGTTTCAATTACCTGTCTGCGGAATGTCAGCAGATGCGTTCTTGTATGCAATGGCGCAAGCGCCCACGTAGGCGATCGCATTAGTTGGGTTTATTCCAGTGAGCGCTTAGGAGTCGGTAGAGAGGTTTTTGGAGTCGCCCTAGAAGCTGAATCGTGCTTACTTGACAGCGCTGGAGGAGAAAGTGTTGCGTGTGCTGAGTTGGAGACTAGCAGTTAATGTAACAATGCTGGAAATCAATGTTCGTGCCAGTCATCCGAAAACTTTTGCAGTGCTTTGGCGATGTCTACACCCGCAGAAAAATCTAATTTTGAAAATCAAATTGCATATTTGCATATTTAATCAAAAAATTACTGAATATTCCTTTAGCTAGAGGTTTTTCCAACATCTACTTACTTAAGGAGGAAAAATAATGAATCGATTCAAATATTCCAAAAAGATTTTTGGAGTTCTTGCTGTTTTACTCGTAATTTGTGCAACTTTCTTTCCTAGAATGGCAATTGCAGATTCACAGACTGCGCCTTTCAAGTCAGATTGTACCGTCGTAGGTGATGTAAGAATAATACCAGATCCAAATGACCCTAATGAAATCGATGTTATACCACCGACTGTGATAGTTAACAATGCCGATGGATGTAGCTTCAGTGCTAACGCGATGAAGTTATCACAAGCTCTGAGGGTTGAAAGAGCTATTATAGAGTTGCCTGAGGGTGTAACTGGGGTTGTTAAAACCCTTCAGATCAGCAAAGTCGATAATGAAGGCAATAAAGCAGTCATTTATGGCTGTTCTAATTTAAAAGTTCAGGATGGTACGGATTTAAATGTATCTTGCGGGGGGCCATCTTACTTACCAGCGAACCAGTCCTTGGAATATAATGCAACTATTGCAGACTTTGAGCCAGGTACTAAGTTTGCCATTACGCTGATAGCATCACAGTCTAAACAACTAGGTTTGCAGTAAGTATACGCCTGTTATACCAAAAAACCTATTTGGTGTAACAGGTAAAACTGTTTAGTACAAAAATCATAGTACAAAAATGTTTCCTCCTTCCTAGCTGTAACTAAAAAAGACGGGCGTACCCTCTTAATTTTAAGCAAAGCCAACTTTATGGCATACACTGCCCGTAATTAGCTCTAATATCCCCCGGTTGAACAACTGAAGCATTCCAGTCGTGGGTAGAAAACAATTTAGTTCTATGTTTTATCAAGAATCGTATACTTAATTTGGTATACGATTCTTTATTAAGTCAATACGATTAAATGACTAGCTCGCTTACTTAATTTTGATATAACTTTTATTTATTTCTGGCTAAGATTGTGGTTTTCCCCGGAACTCAGTTCTAATAATTCTGGTATAGCAATAAAGCCAAAGTAAATGGCGATCGCAGCAGTAATACCATGAAGCCAAATCTCATTGAATTCACAAGCAGCCATCAAAGAAACGCTCAAAGCTTTTTCGATTAATATTGATAACATTCTAGAGATACTTATTTATTAAATATACCTTGCCCCCATACAGAGTTACCATGATCCCAGGTCGCCTAGTGGATGCTGAAAATGATTGACCCCTACGACTTTGAAGATGATGACTTTTACTTAGAGGATGAGGATTTCTTGAAAATAAAACCCATCAGCCAAATGACTGAAGGGGAAAAGCTACAACGATTTAAGCGGTTCTTCGACAGTAGCAGCCGTGCAATGTTGCAAGACTGTCTATTTCGCATCATCAATGACGAAGATGGTACGGGTACGTTAGAAATTCTTTGTCCTAATGAAGTCGTAAGACAACGCCTTTCTAAGAAAAAGCGCAAAATTACCAACAACATCAACACCTGCTGGAGCCATATCAGATGGTTTTCGCTATGCGTTCAGCAAGATAATGAGTTGGATTGCCAGAAGTTTACCCGTAACGGTGATTTGGTGACATCTTAATTTGGGAATGGGGAATGGGGAATAAAGAAAGTGTTTTCCCAATGACGAATGACGAATGACAAATGACAAATGACAAATGACTAAAAAACAAAAATTTCCTTACCTAGTTGGTTCTAAGTGGACAGCACAGCAAAAAGTTGATGGCTGGCGGCATTTCCAAGTTGTCAATCGGAAAAATCAGGGGAAGTGGGTTTACGCCGAAATGGTTGCTGCTTGCGATCCGAAAGTCCGTTTTTGGATAAATGCCAAATTATTACAAGATAACTCCCAGTGGCAAGCTGGTTGGCAAACATTGCAGGAAATCCAGGAAATTAAAACTGAGGTGTCCTAATTGCCTTAAGCCGCACAGCCAAAAGATTTTAACCTCACTTCCATTGCTCTCTCTTTTAGGAAGGAGGCTTTGAATCTTACTACCCAACGCTAGTAGGGAAGGCAGGGTGGTTTCATACGAAAAAAGAAAAATACATAAGTCTTGATTTCTCGTTTAGTGTCCAGGCTTTTTCCCTCACTTCCATTCCTCTCCCCCACGGGGGGAGAGGCTTTGAAACCCAGTTTTGGTTTTTCTATGCTTGTATGAAACCACCCTGCCCAACGCTAGTAGGGAAGGGGGGTTAAGTCTGTCATAGGACTCAACCCAGAAACGCGATATCTTGCAAATTAATAATATTTTACAAAATTACACTAACTCACTCTCAAGCAGCAATTAAATGGTTTGCTCTACCGATTGAAAACTGCCAGATTATCTGCGATACCTTTGGTGAGCTACGCTAACGCAAATTGCAGTAGTATTTCCAGCATCAGGCTGTATATACCTCTGTTTCCCCTTAACCCTGCACCCCAATGCCTTGAAAACAGGTTCTAAAAACATTAGCTAATTCTATGAAAAGCATTCAAAAAAAACGATTTCAGTTTTTTGTTTTTTGTAACTATTTTTATAAAAATAGATAATAAAAAGTTTTTATTGTCTATTTTTAAATCTTTTAAGGTCTTTAAAATTCATAAAAACCTAAATAAATTTAATTAAGCTTGAATTCATCGTCTAAGACTGTTTTACAGATTAGGAGCCACTTTCTTTTCTAGGTAATTTGCCCAATAATGACATCAACAGACCTCACGCATCGCCATCTCAGGAAAGGTGAAGGCAAATGTTTGAGCCACAAGTTTGACAAGAAGCTATAAGAGGGAAACAACAGTGAAACTAGCAGTCTACGGAAAAGGTGGTATCGGTAAATCCACAACTAGCTGTAATATATCCGTCGCCCTAGCTAAACGTGGCAAGAAAGTGCTGCAAATTGGCTGCGACCCCAAACATGACAGCACCTTCACCCTGACTGGGTTTTTGATTCCGACAATTATCGACACCCTTCAAGAAAAGGACTATCACTACGAAGATGTCTGGCCGGAAGATGTAATTTATAAAGGCTACGGCGGTGTTGATTGCGTAGAAGCTGGTGGTCCACCTGCGGGTGCTGGATGTGGCGGCTACGTAGTTGGTGAAACCGTAAAATTACTTAAAGAACTCAACGCCTTTGATGAGTACGATGTAATTCTTTTTGACGTTCTGGGTGACGTAGTTTGCGGTGGTTTTGCAGCACCACTCAACTATGCAGATTACTGCCTGATCGTTACAGACAACGGCTTTGATGCCTTGTTTGCGGCTAATCGGATTGCAGCTTCAGTCCGCGAAAAAGCAAGAACTCACCCACTACGTTTAGCTGGGTTAATTGGCAATCGCACATCCAAGCGCGACTTGATTGAAAAATATATAGAAGCAGTGCCCATGCCAGTTTTAGAAGTTCTACCTTTAATTGAAGATATCCGCGTTTCCCGTGTGAAAGGTAAGACTTTGTTTGAGATGGCAGAGCAAGATCCCTCCCTAGACTACGTTTGCGACTACTATCTCAACATCGCCGACCAAATTCTAGCGCGTCCCGAAGGTGTTGTACCTAATGATTCACCAGATCGGGAGTTGTTCTCTTTGTTGTCCGATTTTTATCTAAATCCGGGTAAACCCCAGGTTCCTAATTCAGAAGAGGAACTAGACTTGATGATTGTATAAATCACCAAGTTCTCAGGATGGGGGACAATAACATGGCATTCTTTCACAGCTTTACAGATTCAATAAAGCAAAAGTGGTTACAATTTTTCCAGAATAATCGAGACTGGATTATCCTCCACATGGAAGTGGAATCGGTGTACACCCCTGATGGCGGGAAGCGACCACCTTCTTACCTCATCCTGGGAGTTCTTAACGCCCTAGAGCCAAAACTAGCGCAGTTAATGCTGCCATTTGCCAAACTCAATCCTGACGCCGATACCCTGATTGAAGTTCTGGATTTGCATTTTGACCCAGATTTAGCTCTCGGTAATCGCTTCGTCGTCAACCAAGATGTAGAAAAATACGTAGAAGAAGCAGCATCTGTCATTGATGAAAAGCCTGAAGATGAAACATTGACACACGATCATACAAATGGCTTTGTGGCGGTGGCGGTAGTTGAAGAGTTCGCAATCGTGGATTCTGAGGATGAAAGCTTGGGAATCAGCGAGTTGGAAGAAACGGAAAATGGCTTTGGCGATATTTCCTTAACCAACGGACACAACTCAAAAGATGAGTCTCTCCAAAGCTCTAGTTTAGAAGCAGATGAGTTTGGGGAAATTGCCTTCGATACAACAGCTGCAACGGAAGTAAAGCTGGATGAAGAAGAGGCGCTTGGAGATAGTCCACTAGATGAGAATGCGTTTAAAGACGTGTTATCAGATGTCTGGGGTGATGAAACAGCTTTACAAAAGCCTGAAGAAAATAACGATTTTTTAGGGGAAGAACTGCCAGCAGGCGTTTTTGATGAATCAGAAATTGCCCGCCTCTTCCCCAATGCTTAATTATTGCCGTTCTTCGCAATTTTAAATTTTAGATTTGGGGTTTTGGATGAGGAATTAGGGAAATTGTCGTTAGACAGAGGATACTTTTGTTGTCCCAGGCTTCAATCCAAAATTATCAATCTAAAATCTGAAATTGGTCGATCTGCCATTAAATACCAAGGGGAGAAAAAACCAAAATGACTGTCGCTCAACAACCAGAAGCTTTAAACTTTGAATGTGAAACCGGGAACTACCATACTTTTTGCCCAATTAGCTGCGTGGCGTGGTTATACCAAAAAATTGAAGATAGCTTCTTTTTGGTGATTGGGACAAAAACTTGTGGCTACTTCCTGCAAAACGCGATGGGGGTGATGATTTTTGCCGAACCCCGCTATGCAATGGCAGAGTTGGAAGAGGGCGATATTTCGGCACAGCTGAATGATTATGAAGAGTTAAAGCGGTTGTGCTTGCAAATTAAACGCGATCGCAATCCTAGTGTAATTGTCTGGATTGGCACTTGCACTACAGAAATTATCAAAACAGATTTGGAAGGTTTGGCACCAAAACTAGAATCTGAAATCGGGATTCCCATCGTTGTAGCGCGAGCAAATGGTCTAGATTACGCCTTCACCCAAGGGGAAGACACGGTATTGGCAGCAATGGCTAACCGTTGTCCCGATAAGGCTCCGGTGGCGGAAACAGAGAAAAGTGAACGTAATGCGATCGCTAAATTACTCAACTTTGGTAAGAAGAAAGAAGACGTCGCCCAAGATGAATCTGAGTACGTAGATCATCCACCCTTAGTTCTCTTTGGCTCTCTTCCCGATCCCGTGGTTACTCAGTTAACCTTGGAACTGAAGAAACAAGGCATCAAAGTTTCCGGCTGGCTACCCGCGAAGCGCTTCACTGAATTGCCAGTATTGGAAGAAGGGTATTATGTCGCTGGTGTCAACCCCTTCCTCAGCCGCACAGCTACCACCTTAATGCGCCGCCGCAAATGTAAACTCATTGGCGCACCCTTCCCCATTGGCCCCGATGGAACCCGCGCTTGGATTGAGAAAATCTGCTCGGTGTTTGGTATTACTCCCAAGGGTTTGGATGAACGGGAAGCACAAATTTGGGCGGGGTTGGAAGATTACGTGAAACTAATTCGCGGTAAGTCTGTATTCTTCATGGGTGATAACTTGCTGGAAATCTCCCAGGCAAGATTCTTAATCCGTTGTGGGATGACTGTTCACGAAATCGGCATTCCCTATATGGATAAGCGCTATCAAGGTGCTGAGTTGGCATTGCTAGAGAAAACTTGCCAGGAAATGAATTCACCTCTACCAAAGATTGTAGAGAAGCCAGATAATTACAATCAACTTCAACGGATTTATGAGTTGAAACCAGATTTGGTAATTACTGGTATGGCTCACGCTAACCCATTGGAAGCACGTGGTATTAATACTAAATGGTCTGTAGAGTTTACTTTTGCTCAAATTCACGGCTTTACGAATGCGCGTGACATATTAGAGTTGGTGACTCGTCCGTTGCGTCGGAATAATAATTTGAAAGATTTGGGTTGGGATAAGTTGGTGAAAGAAGAAGCGAAGATTTAGATTTAGGTTTGGATTGAGCAACAGCATAATATTATGTGACGGGCGAACTTTTGGGTTCGTCCTTTTTTTTACTAACCGCAGAGGCACAGAGGACGCAGAGGAAGAGGATAGATTGGAATAATCAAAAATGCTAAAATTTTTATATTAGTCTTAGTTTTTTACTTCTTAACGTAATGGAAATTACAAAATTGTCTCTTCAAGGAGAAGTAATTATTCCTCAATCTTTGCGGGAAGCTCATCAATGGGAAGTAGGTCAAGAATTTATTATTATTGATATGGGTGATGGAATTCTTTTAAAGCCTAAGAAACTTTTTCCAGAAACTAAATTAGATGATGTAGCAGGCTGTTTAAAATATATAGGTAAACCTAAAACTCTTGAGGATATGGATAATGCAATTCGCCAAGGTGTAGAGGAATCGTGGCATGATTGCAGTTGATACAAATATAATTGTTAGATTTTTGACTCAAGATGATGAATTACAGTTTCAAAAGAGCAAAGAAATTTTCCAAACTCAAGATATTTTTATTTCAGATACGGTAATCCTTGAAACTGAATGGGTATTAAGGTTTGCATACAAGTTTAAACGACATGAGATATGTACAGCTTAGAGAAACTTGTTTGGTTTACCTAATATTTACCTGACTAATCCTAATTACTAAAATATTCACACTTTACTCAGTATTCCCACATTGATATGTTGTCTAACTATTCAGCTAAGACTAATGCGAGTTGTAGTTTATGTAATAGGGAGCGCTCTTTTTAACGAACCGTCCCGCCAACAAAGAAAAGCGAGCGATCGCAATTTTTAATAAATTCAACTAACTAATAGCAAAATCTGTATATTTACGCACAGAGGGTAATTGAAAACCTAAAACAATATCCTCTTTTGGGACACATAATTCAACCAATTCATTAGCAATTTCTACCTCTGTTCCATCTTGCTGAATCCAGATTTTCTCGTTAATAATATCTATATGGAGAACAGGCCCATATATGCGGTCTTGCTCGCGCCAACCTACATAAACTAATTGATAACGATCGTGTTCTGTATCAAAAATTGTCTGTGCTTGAATGCGATTATCCCAAACAGTACTAGCATGTTGTTCAAGCAAATTTTTAATATATTGTCGATATTCTTCTAGCTTTGCCATTGTGCGATCGCCTCCTGTTCAATATTATAAATTTCTTCTCGCCTGTCTACTTACTCCAGATGCAGAGGAGAAGAAGATTGAACAAACCGCAGATGAGAGAGCGATCGCACCATCCCCCAATAACTTCGATAAAATCACTATGGTGCTAGTTAACCCTCCTTAAATCTAATGAAAAGCGATCGCTCCCCTTCCCAACCTTCCCTTCAACGTCCTGAACTACTCGCGCCAGCAGGTAATTGGGAATGTGCTAAAGCTGCTGTGGAAAATGGGGCAGATGCGATTTACTTCGGTTTGGATCGGTTTAATGCCAGAATGCGGGCAGAAAATTTTACTGAGGCAGACTTACCCCAATTGATGACATTCCTGCACCGTCGGGGCGTAAAGGGTTATGTCACTATCAACACACTCATATTTCCCAAAGAACTAGCACAAGCACAGCAATATCTCCGCACAATTATTGCAGCTGGTGTGGATGCGGCGATCGTTCAAGATATTGGTATATGCCGTCTCATCCGTCACCTTTCCCCCGATTTTCCCATCCATGCTTCCACGCAAATGACAATTACCAGTGCCGCTGGGGTGGAATTTGCTAAGTCTCTTGGCTGTCAATTGGTGGTGCTGGCGCGTGAATGTTCTCTCAAAGAAATCAATAAAATTCAGCAGCAGATTGCCCAACAGGAAACCTCGTTGCCTTTGGAAGTTTTTGTTCACGGTGCTTTGTGTGTAGCGTATTCTGGCCAGTGTTTGACTAGTGAGGCTTTAGGCGGACGTTCTGCTAACCGAGGTGAATGTGCCCAAGCTTGCCGGATGCCCTACGATTTAATTGCTGATGGGGAAGTTGTAAATTTAAAAGAGCGCAAATATTTACTCAGTCCTCAAGACCTAGCAGGGTTAGACGTTCTGCCAAATTTAGTGAAATCAGGAGTAACCTCTCTCAAAATTGAAGGTCGCCTGAAAGCTCCAGAGTATGTTGCTAATGTCACCCGTGTTTATCGGCAAGCTTTGGATAGTGTAATGACGGAATTGGAAAGACCTAACCCCCTAACCCCCTTCCCTACGTTCGCGCAGCGGCACGAAGTGCGGGAAGGGGGAATAAAAGCTCCCCTCTCCGAAACAAAGAGGGGTTGGGGGAGAGATCAATCAGATCGAGAACATTACAACCTAGAAATGGCATTTTCTCGCGGACTTTACACGGGTTGGTTTGGCGGAATTAATAATCAGGAACTAGTTCACGCCCGCTTTGGTAAAAAACGTGGGGTTTATTTAGGTGAAGTCACTCGTATTCACAACGAAGAGGTAACAGTCAAATTACAAGCGCCTGTCAAACCAGGGGATGGAATTGTATTTGACTGCGGTCATCCAGAGGCGAAGGAAGAAGGCGGGCGAGTTTATGGGGTGGTTTCCAAAGGTAAGGAAAGTGTGCTGACCTTTGGTCGAAATGACTTGAACTTGCGCCGAGTGCATATAGGCGATCGCATTTGGAAAACCAGCGATCCAGAACTCGATAAGCAACTACGTCATAGTTTTGCTGGCGAGAATCCCCAATTTCAGCGTCCGATTGACTTAGAGATTTATGGAGAAGTTGGTCAGGCGTTGATTGCGATCGCCCGCGATCGACTCGGTAATATTGTCCAAGTTGAATCTGCAATTTCTCTAATGGAGGCGCACACTAAACCCTTAGATACACAGCGTTTACAAGAACAATTCGGTCGTCTCGGTAACACGCCTTTTTGTTTAGGAACGCTAACTAACCACCTCAGTGGTACTGTTATGCTACCCGTAAGTGAGTTGAACCGGATGCGCCGGGAAATCGTTGCACAGTTAGAAGAATTGCGGAGTCAACCAAAACGCTGGCAATTACGTTCTAATGTCTCTTTCCAAGACCTACTACCCTCCTCATCTCCCTCATTCCCCTCACCCCCCTCACTCATCGTCTTAGTACGAAACCTCAAGCAACTCCAAGCCGCCCTCAAAGCTGGTGTTAAAACACTGTATTGTGAATTTGAAGACCCCCGCGCTTATCGAGAAGCGGTGCAAATGGTGCGCCAACAAGAGCAAAAAAACAAAGCAGAAAATTCTTCACTCCTAACTCCTTTTTGTACAGACGCGATTAATCGCGTCTGTACCCACTCCCCACTCCCCACAATTTGGGTTGCACCACCCCGCATTACTAAACCAGGGGAAAATTGGATTTTGCAACAAGTCCGTGCTTGTGAAGCAGATGGCTATCTGATACGGAACTATGACCAATTGCAATTCTTTGCAGCAGACCGTTGTATCGGAGATTTTTCGCTCAACGTTGCTAATCCTTTAACAGCAGATTACTTTCAGCAACACTTTGGTTTAGAAAGGCTGACAGCATCTTATGATCTGAATATTACCCAACTGCAAGACCTGCTTACCAGTTGTCCGCCCCAGTGGTTTGAGGTGACAATCCATCAGCATATACCGATGTTCCACATGGAGCATTGTGTTTTTTGTGCCTTTCTATCAACGGGTACAGACTACACTAACTGTGGACGACCTTGTGAAAAACAGGAAGTGAAATTAAAAGACCGTGTAGGCAGCGAACACGTTATTAAAGCAGATGTAGGTTGCCGAAATACTGTATTTAACGGCACTGCTCAAACGGGAGCCGAGTACGTACAACGCCTTATAGAACTGGGATTACGTCACTTCCGCATCGAATTTGTGAATGAAACACCAGAACAAGTGAGTAAAACAATACATTTTTATAGTCAATTATTGCAAGGTGAAATTACAGGTTCTCAACTCTGGCGCGAGTTGAAGTTGCAAAATCAATTAGGCGTAACTCGTGGCCCTATGGGAGTGTCTGCATTGCGATCATAATTGATTTTCTGAACGCCCAGCTTGAAAAATCTGTTCGGCGGTCAAATTTAATCCTGGGAATGTGGGCGATATGATACGGTCATTTCCCCTAAAAAGGTTAACTTGATACTCACCATCTAGCAAATAGTAAATGGAAATAGTTGGTTGTTTGGGATTACCTATATACCTTCTACCGCCCAAAGCTAAATAGTCAACAATCCAGTATTCAGGAACACCAAAAGTTTCGTAGTCAACCAGCTTGTGTGCATAATCATCTTTCCAATTAGTGCTGACGACTTCAATAACTAGGGGAACCGATGCAGCTTGAGTAACCGTTGAGTACTTTTTCCACATCGGTTCTGCTGAAAGATTGTTTTGATTTATGACTATGACATCAGGTGAATAACCCGATTCTTTGTCAGGAACTTTGACCAGTGCTTGCTTGGGGATGAGGTATGGGAGTTTTAATCGTTTGAACTCTACAGTTATTTCACCAGCTAAAAAACCATTGATTTCTTCATGATCTCCTAGTGGCTGCATTTCAACAATTACTCCATCGTGCAGTTCATAACATCCGCCGTCTGGCTTCCAATTGAGGAATTCTTCAAAAGCGATCGTTTTTGGTAAGGCTTGAAACATCACACTTACTCCTGATGATGATTCAGAGTTTAGCAAATTACTTGGTATTACTCACTTAACTCTCAGATCCCCGACTTCTTCAAGAAGTCGGGAATCTAAACCCACATAAAACCTCGTAAGAGAACGTCAAAATGAGGAATTCGGAAGATTTGGCAAAATTTTGTTTCTATTTTGGAAACAATGTCAATTCAGGTCAATGAATGTTATAAACTCAACATTGCGATCGCAAAAAGATTTATTCAATCAGCGAACAGTTATTAGGCGCATGGTGAGGGATTTAAACCCGTCACTAAAGTGTTCTACTTTGTTTGTGTTCATAATTGGTTTGCAACTTGTCTAACTATTTCCACAAGCTTCTGCACGGTTGGGGATGTCTCGTTTTTTCGCCAAATCATCGCAATGCCGACTTTTGAAGTAGATTCTTGTACGCTTTTATAAACTACTCCAGTCCGTTGCATATTTTGCAAAGATGCTGGCACGATCGCCACACCCATCTCGGCTGCTACTAAGCTGACAATCGTTTGCATCTGGATAGCTTCCTGGGCAACATTGGGACTAAAGCCTGCTTGTTGGCAAAGACTGATTATTAAATCGTAAAGTCCAGGCGCTAATATTCTGGGAAATAAAATAAATGGTTCATTGGCAAGCGATGTTAAACAGACATCAGACTCATTGGCTAGCAAATGTGCTTCAGGTAATGCCACCATCAGCGATTCTTGAAAAATAATCTCCCAACTAAATCTATTTTCATCAACAGGTGGACGTACAAATCCTACATCCATTCGACCTTCTCGCAACCACTCTAACTGTTGATCTGTAGTTAGTTCGTGTAACTCTAAACTCACACTAGGAACACAACTACGAAAGCTTCGCAGAATAGTTGGCAAAATATTATATGTGGCAGAACTGACAAAGCCAACCACTAACTGTCCAATTTCGCCCCGACTGGTTTGCTGCCCAACTTGAATTGCCTGTTGTAATTGCCTGAAAATTTGCTGAACTTCACATAGAAACACGTGTCCGGCTTCTGTTAACTGCACATTTCGTTTCGTGCGGTGAAACAGTTCAAAACCTAATTCCCTTTCTAGCTGCCGAATTTGTTGACTCAAGGGGGGTTGGGCAATATGCAAGCGTTCTGCTGCCCGTCCAAAGTGCAGTTCCTCTGCCAAGATGACAAAGTAGCGCAAATGCCGTAGTTCCATCTGTTACCCAAACTCATATCTTTTAAATATTAGTTAACGTCAAAATATATATTGGACATAATTAAAAATATTTTTTACTGTAGTGATTAGGCATTCATGAACCTCAGGCAGATGGTTGAGGATTGGCGAATCAACACATTGTAATTTCACAATTTATGAATAATATTTCAACACTCAATAATAATTGGGACACTTCGCTTTACGAAGATAAACACGCCTTTGTTTGGCAATATGGCGAAGACTTGTTGCAATTACTCAACCCCCAACCAGGAGAATCCATTTTGGATCTTGGCTGTGGTACGGGACAACTCACAGATAAAATTGCCCAAACTGGGGCTGAAGTCATGGGAGTTGATTATGCACCAGCGATGATTGAAAAGGCAAAACAAAACTATCCCCATATTCGCTTTGATGTTGCTGATGCTATAAACTTTCAAGTAGATAAGCCATTAGATGCTGTGTTTTCCAACGCTGTACTACATTGGGTGAAAGAAGCCGATCGCGCGATCGCTTCCATCCATCAATCCCTCAAACCCGGAGGGCGTTTTGTTGCAGAATTTGGGGGTAAAGGGAATATAAAGGCGATCGCCACAGCTTTATACAGTGCTTTAGAGTCCATTGGTATCCCTCAAGCACAAGTAGAGAATCCTTGGTATTACCCCAGCATTGGCGAATACAGCAGCCTCTTAGAACAGCAAGGCTTTGATGTCATTTATGCTATCTTGTTTCCTCGCCCAACTCCCCTAGCAGAAGGAGAAGCTGGCATCGCAAACTGGATTAAAATGTTCGCCAGTCCATTCTTAACCGGACTTTCACCTGAGCAACAAATACAAATAATTCCCGTCATTGAGGAATATCTGAAGCCAACACTATATCAACAAGGAACTTGGACAGCAGATTATCGAAGAATTCGTATAGTTGCAATTAAACTTTAGATTGTGCCCTAATTACGAATTATGAACTTGTACTGAGCGTAGCCGAAGTATTACGAATTACGAATTAGTATCAGTTATGCATATACCTAAATTGTGCGATCGCCCTTGGCACAGCCAACGCCAAACATCATTTTCATTACTACTAACTATTAGCCTCACCACTTTACTAGTCCCCCCCTCACTAGCGCAAACCCCCTCAATCCCATCGCCTTCAAGTGCGCCTTTAGAACTAGAGTTATTGACCAAGCCAAAAAACTATATAATCACAGCTAACACCATTCATCCAGAACGATTAACCGTTCCCAGTTTATGGTGGGCACAACAAAACTCTGAAAAAAAGCTATTAGATAATTGGATCGCATATCCAGCTTCTAACAAAGAACCTGCACGAGTAGACTTGATCGTAAATCAGCAAATTTGGAGCTTACTAGAGTATATAGAGCGCTACGACTTCGTAAATCGCTTGGGTAGCGCTGCACGGAACTTTGGTTACAACGTCCGGGTATTTAATTATCAAAAAGAACCCTTGGCAACCTACACTTGCAACTTTAGTACAAGTCCAGCTTTATGTAGTATCCAAACAACTGTTAAGAACAAGATAGGGTTACAGCGTTCTTTGTAGGGACTGGGGACTGGGGACTGGGGACTGGGGAAGATGAGGGAGATGAGGAGGATGAGGGAGAAATAATTAATGCCCAATGCCCAATGCCCCATGCCCCATGCCCAATTTCCAATTAAACTTTCATTTTGGCGAATAAAGACTCATATTGTTTTATTGCTAATGGAGGTAAAGGAAGTAAAAATTCACTTTTATCGAAAACTTTGCGATCGCTCTCTAACAAACTCCATAATGGTTCTTGGATATCGGAAGCGGCAATATTTGTAGAAATTGGTGAATTAGTTTTAGTCAGCACCGAAATTTGTTTAGCTGTGCTTGGTTGCCAACAAAAATCAATCCATTGATCTGATAAAGTATCCTTAGTAACCCCTGCAGGACGTACCCATAAGTCCGCCCAGATTGCTGTTCCTGACTGGGGGATAACTGCGGCAAGCTGCGGATAACGTCCCAAAATAGGCAATACATCGCTTGACCAACCAACCGCTAGCCAAGTGTCTTCCATAATTAGAGGTTCCAAATAATTATTAGAACTGTAAAACTTGACCTGTTGGTTTAAAATCTGTAATTCCTTTTCCAAGTCTGGTACTTGGTCAAGATTGTTTGTATTATAAGATTTTCCTAACTTTTTTAAGACCAAACCAATAACTTCTCGTGGTTGATTGAGTAGAGAAATACGCTGGTGCATTCCATCTCGCCACAAATCACTCCAATCTTTGGGTGTCCATCCCAATTTTTGGAACTTGTCACGGTTATAAACAATTACTGTACTACCCCACCTGTAAGGCGCACCCCACACCTTCCCTTGAGGGTTCAAAATACCCCGGTCGTTGCGCGTTACCAGTTGTTTCCACCTTTCATCTAAAGTAGACCACTGCTTTAATTGGTTTCCCTGCACTTCTTGGAGTGGTTGAATCAATTTCTGTTCAATAGCTGCTTGTAGCCAGTAATCTCCCAATGTCACTAGGTCTGTGTCAGCGGTTTTTTGACTTTGCCTAAAGGGTATAAAGCGACGCCATCCCTGCTCATCACTGGTCTTTGGCTTCTGCTGCCAATTTTGTAATTGGTGAAATAAATCCTGTATGCGTTCAACTGGAGCAAACTTTAACTGCACCCGTTGCTGCAAACCTTTGTGGAACTGATTCACCACCTGACCAGGTATAGAACCTTTTAATAACTGTACTTTTAGTTGCGTTTGCTTGTTTCCACTACAGCCAAAAAGCAGTTGTGAAAGCGCCAGTGTGCTTGTACCCAGCAAAAAAGACCGTCGATCCATTGATTTTGGATTTTGAGATTTTTGATTATACCTAATATTAAGCAGATATTCACCAGTGGCTGACTAGCTGAAAAAGTGAATCTGGAGAATTATCAGTATTTTTTCTTGAGAATACGGGTAATTTTGAATATTTGACTCAAATTAGCAATCTTTTGGCAAATTTCTACCTCAAGATTAATTTTTATCCATAAATTTACTTGGTGGTACTTATAGTGAAACGTTACTTGTATTTAGAAGTAATGATTTAAATGTCACATTTCCAGCAAAAATTATCAATACTTAAATAATCCATAAGTATCGTTAAGGTTGAGAGTAAATTGAATACCATAGAGAAAATGTACGAATAAAGGTATTAAATGGAGCTATTACAGCAGCAGATCCTGATTCTAAGCCAAAAGCTGGATGACCTGTGCCAAGTAATTGAGCAGCTTGATGGTAAAGTCACTCAAACTTTCTCTGAGTGTTCTTTAGCCAATACACAAGCAAAGGATAATTGCCAACAAAATGACGCGGCTGGAGGCTACCAGTTTAAAGGACGTAACAATTTAAATCCAGAAATGGAACACAAGGATGTATTGACAGATGGCATTTATCTAGATATGCATCGTCAAAGTGGAGATAACATAACACCAGAAATTCAGATACAACGACTGACAGCGCAATTAACAGCAGCGTACAATCGCATTGCTGCTTTAGAAGAACAATTACTTAGAGAGAGAATTCATTAAATTTAACCTGAAGTTCAACGAATAAAAAAATAGATTGAGGTAGGCAAGACAAGCCTTTAGGTTCAATACTGAGTGATGGTTTGATAAATATATACTTAGATACAAGTAAGTAATCCAGCCATCAAATTGATACAAAACTTAAACACACTATTACATATCTTTACGTAATAGTGTGATATATCTACCTATAGATTTTTAGTTACTACCTCACTATGAAACAAAAAAAAACAACCCTAAGACTGATGTTATTAGGGTGTTGTATGGTTCAAAAGCCAAGATTTTCTTATTAATCTGTATTTTTCTCATTAGCGTTTTTGGCATCTTGTTATCAAATTGGTTGATGACAAGCCAGACAGCTTTTGCAAAAATTGACCTTTTGCAACCTGCTCCGACTCAACCGCTATTGTAAATATAAAGACTTAATCCCAATTGATGAAACGGCAGAAATTTACGGAGATTTCAAGTCGGAAATTTTAAAAGATTTGCAGCCAAAGAAAAGAGTAAACGCAAAAAAAAGATTGTCATAAAACTGTTGAAATATATAAATCTAAAAGTGAAATAATTAAATTACAGAGGGTACAAATTTTATTAAAAAGCTTATGTGATACATAGCTGGTTTCAGAACTCATATCTTTCTGAGTTTACCAATTTCATGCTTTTATCTAGCACTATCTTTATGTTTTAGTTCCAGAAAATCTTTAGTTACTCTAACTATAGAATCTCCATTTATATAATTTGAAGTATAATTGGGCGTTAATGGTAGATTATCACCCGATTCTAGTACTAAAATAACCCGAAAAAAGTATTCATCTATACTAGTATCAATCCGTTCAAATTCACAGTTTATTCTAATTCTTCTGTCATGCTGCGCAAGATTTTTAAACGCACAGAGAAATAGCATCGGAGGAAACCTCCGTTTATAACTTTGGTGGGGCGGAGAGTCCTGCCGAATTTAATTCGCTAAGAATTAATGAGATGCTGTACTTAGCCGTTCAAGTTGGGCTTCAATGGCTGCCAAAAGTTGGTGTTGCTGCCAATCTTGGCTAAGATGGGCGGCTATGCAAGCGGCTCCAGCGCCCATACCTTCTTTGACAAAGCCCTGCTCATAAGCTCTCAATTGGGGATAACGAGAATCAGCAAAGCTCAGATGAGTTGCTAATAGAGGAGGGGTTTCTCCACTCGCAGTTAAGCTAGTTTTTCCTAAGTTGAGGGCTAAGTCAACTGTAGCGCCAGTAGGATCTTCAGCCACCCAACGGGTTGTGCCTACAACTACTGCTTCTGGTTGCCATGATAAGGCGTAAGCTTGAGCGATCGCACTCATCAACGCATAAACCGCCAACATTTGTGTCCCTCCAGCCAGCATTACACCACAACTACGGCTAGCAGCGATCGCCATCCCAGCTACCACCGCTTGCATCGGATCGCCCACGGCAGCGACAAGTTGTAAGGGATCTACAGAATTTTGGATTTGAGATTGAAAGTTTATCTCACGCTGCTCCCTGCACCCTGCTCCCTGCACCCTGCTCTCCCTCATCTTCTCCAGTCCAGCTTGCACTAGTGCCCACTTTTGCGCGTGGTTACAAACAGGGTGGCTACTGTTAACTTTTCCGGCAGCATCTATACCTAAACCAGTTAAGATTGCCAGGGCAGTTGTAGTACCTCCGACGACGCACTCACCGAGAATCAAATACCCCTGTTGAATATTGGCGGCTAGGCGTTCTCCCCAAAGTAGTCCTTGTTCAAATAAGTGATGTACTGTTGTAATTTCCATAGCAGCCCCTTGACTTAAACACTTAGCAGGAGCGCCACCCAAATTAATTACTGGCACAGCAGGAGCTTGGGGTAAACCAGCATTAAATAAATGAATTGGTATCTTTAGTGACTCAAATACAGCGCGAGAAATCAGCACAGGTGAAGCCCCAGCGGTCAATGGTGGTAGGGGATATTGGGCTTTATGTTCTGGGCCGTAATACAAAAACTCAGCATCGGCACAAGCTGTATATTTCCGATCGTCTGGAGTGCGACCAGCTGCTGAAATCCCTGGAATTAAACCAGTTTCAGTAAATCCTAAAATACAAGCAAATACGGGTAGACAACCACGATACCTTCGCAGCCATTGTTTACCCTGTTCTTTTTGAGTATAAATACTAATTTGGGAATTGGGCATGGGGAATTGGGCATCGGGCATTGGTTATTAGTTAGGACTGATCATTTAACCAATGACAAATGACAAATGACAAATGACAAATGACTAATAATTATCCCTCATAATCCATGAGAACTTGTACCCAGTGTGGTGGGCGGGGAATAGGGTTGCCCAGGCGGTCAAAAAGCAACCATGCTGCCAGGTGTACCACAAAAAGGTATATAAAGTTGTTGAGTATTATTAAAGCGATCGCTCCTACTTGAATCAAAAATACACTGGGACTCGTCAACAAACTCAAGTTAAAAAATACCCATTCAATGAACTCAGTCACTTGGGTAATCACATAAATCCATAGGTCTTCACCTGACAACACAGACAGCAACCACAGCCGAAAAAAGACTCCTAAAGTACCTAATAGCGTTCCCAAAGTAATAGAAACAATCCAGGGAAGACGACGACACCATGTAGCGCCCAAAAGCACGCCCATGAACCCGTAGGGCATGACAAACAGCAAACTGCGGGCTGGTCCCATCAATACCGTCAGCAGTAACCCAGAGGTGAGTGCTGCCATCCATGCCGCACGTTTGCCCCAACGCAGATAAACTAGAGCGATCGGCACTGGAAAAAATATCCGCAAAACTGGGCCCAAAGGAAAGTAAAAATTAATAAACCAAATTAAGCTAGCGGTACTGGCTAAAAATGCTGTTTCCACCATCCTTAAGGGTGCATCAGCCTTGATTTGAGGAGGCATTAACTGCTGTTCTTTATCTAACCAGTGATTTTGAGGAGTTGGAGATTCAGAGGATGGATCTTCCTCCGGTTCATCTGGGAGAGAATCTAAAATACTCATATCTGACAAGTTTTTAAACGATCATTCTTTCTAAGGCTGACAAATCGGGAATACAAATAGTGTCTTGATCCCGTTTAATCAAGCCTTTTTTTTCTAGCCTTGTCAATACTCGTGTCACCGTTTCTCGCGCCAGTCCGCTCAAACTACTCAATTCTCGATGAGGTAAATTGGGGATTTCGGTTCCAGTTTGCCCTTTTTTTCCCTGTCCTTCTGCCAAAAATAACAACGTATCTGCTACCCTTGACTGGCTATCAGATTCCCGCAACCGCAATCGGCGATTTACTTGCCGCAAACGTCGTGCCATTAGTTGCGCCAATCGAACTCCCGCCAAAGGTTCTATCTGAAGTAATTTGACAAAATCCTGAGCAGGCATACTACCAATTACCGTTGGGGCCAAGGTAATCACATCCGTGGATCGAGGTGCTTCATCTAGCGCCGCCATTTCACCAAACAATTCACCTTTGCCAATAATATTCAGCGTTACCTCTTTTCCTTCCAGATTGTAGGTGCGAATTTTTACCCATCCGTCCATAATAAAATACACAGAACCACCCCAGTCATTTTCCAGTAGAATCACCTGATTGGCTGGGTGAGTGCGGGTAACTAGATGGGTGAGGGCTGATTCCACAGCAGTTTCTGGCAACCCTTGAAAAAAGGGAGCGGAGGCGATCATCCAGGAATTAGCCTGTGCTTGCAAGCTATATCGATCTTCCATTACGACATCTTTAACTCAAGCTGCTATGTACACACAAAAAACAGGAGCGCCATTTGTAGCCTAAGCTATCATTGCACAGCTCCCTTTCAAAGAAAAAACTAAACTATGCTACACAAGAAAGCGACAAGAAGTTTTTCTAAATAATCTTTACCTATAAGTTTAAACGGGATAAAAGTTTTGCAAAAAGTAGTTTATAGCCTGCGGTTGGATTGCTTAGGGGCTAGCTGCACTGCAAACTTGATTAGTTATGAATATAGGCAAACAACATTAATGATACTAAAGGGAGTAAATTATTGCTCAGGTATTTTAGCGATTTTCAAAAATAGGCAACCAATGACCTGGAAAATTAAGCTTTTCGAGCAAAGGCTGTTGACGAGGACAAGGAGACAAAGGGATGGGGCGACAGAGAGAAACTTTTTTCCTTGTTTTCTTGGATGATTGAAGATTGCCACGACTCGCAGTAATCCATAACATAATGACAGTCACAAATCCAAGTAGCGGCTTTTGCCACTCAAAACTTCTCCTATGGTAGATGCTGCACGTGAGCAAGATCCTCATAGGGGTACGGTGATTGTAAAGTAATTGTCACATTAGTTGACATACATTTATAGGTAAGGTAGTAAAAGTGACTTTTAGTACAGATGAAATTCAAAAGCTGATCGCAGACATTGACAACTTACTTGCCAGCGGTGGCAAGCGCCTGTCTAAATTTCTGTCTGGTCAGGCGCAAGAGCCGAAAGAAGTATTAGAGCGAATTCGCAACTTCTTGGTGAGGTTACAAGAAAAAGAAGCATTAGAGAGCAGCATCCCAAATCAGTCTTCTGAAGAACCGCGATCGCCCTTGGGGGAGCCATCGCCTTTGTTAACAAAATTTATCGATCGCGGTAATAATCAGTATCCACTACCGCAGCCCGAACTCAGTCAGGAACCGAGTACTATTGGCGCCGGACAATTAAATAATGAATTTTCGAGATTGATTCAGCCGTTGCGATCGGAATTAGAATTGCTTTTGCAAGAGCGAGCCACTCTCACACAAGAAATTCGGCAACTAGAACAAAAGCGATTGCAAAACTACTCCTTAGCGCAGCAGTTGACAAACCAGGAACAAATGATTACCGAGTTTTTACAGGTACTCATGAGTCGCCTTGTGCCAACTTTAACACCACTGATTGGACAGACGAGGGAAAATTCCGCCAGTTCTTCAGGAGGAACTAATTACACAAACTCTACAACTCAATCTTTATTAAAATCCTCTGACGATGTGGAGCGCTTAACCCAGCTAGCTAGGGAGTTAGATCGACGCCTATTATCACTAGATGGGACGGTGAATGTAGTCTTTGAAGCACTACAGCGTAATATTAATACTTATTACGAATCCTTGTCCCAAGCACTGGCAAGAATGCATAGCAAGGGGATGCAAGGCGAACAGCTGATGGCCAGCTTTGTCAACAATTTGACTCAGCATTTGCAACCAGAATCCTCTAGTTCGCAGTCATCTTTGCTGGGAGGAGAATCTGAGACACTACCATCATTGACTGAACCAACCGAGATTGCTGCTGGAGTTGCACCCCAATCCTTGGAGCTTATCCAGGCAGAAACTTCATCTCCACTCACAATTGAGCAACAGGAAAATACCCTCACAGAGGATCTAGATGCAGTGCTGTTGCAGCTTGGTGTAGACTCATCTGAATATTCTCAAACCCCGACCGAATTACCGCAAGATATTTCTGCGGCAATTGGTGATGAAGTAGACCAACTTTACGCCAGTTTGTTTGATGCAGGTGATGTTAATAATCCCAGCCTTGATGTTCCTATCAATGACTTATCTGCTTCTACAGCCTCTCCATCACCGTTGAACATCGCCCAGACCCCGCCTGTCTCTCCAAGCATGGATTCTGCGGCTGTGACTCCAGATACAGGTCTTTCAACTCAAGAGACTTTAGGCGAAACCACAGATTCATCAGAGCCACAGGAAGAACTATTTTTTGAAGAAGAGACTGACCTAGATTCACCTCTTAGCTTCTCTACTCCACAAATAGACAGTTTGCCACAAATCGGCACTCAGCCAGCTAGCGTTGATACAATTAATACCCTAACTGAGTTATTACCTGATGCCGATAGTGAACTGCAATTGCTGGAAGTCTCATCTTCTGTAGATAATGCCACAACTACAGCAACTGACTTATTGCCTGATACAGATAGCGAACTGCAACTTCTGGAAGTCTCATCTTTTGTGGATGATGCCACAACCACAGCACCAGTGGCTCCAGAAGTATCAGAAATTGCTTTGGCAGAGCCTACCGAAAGTATCCCCACATCAGAAGTATTAATTAACAGCGATCGCTCCGAACTGTCTTCAGATAACTATATTGCTGCTTCACCCCAAGAAAACTTACTTTCTATTGAGTCAAACCAGTCTCCAGCCGTACCAGATATTTCTTTAGATGAAGAACAGTTGCAGCAATTAGATCGGGATTTGGCTAATTTCGATCGGCAGCTAAATTCTGAGTCGCAGCCAGCTAATAACTTGGATGTTTTCTCGGAACTATTTGATAATACTCAAGACACAATCCCCACAACTTCCCCTGAAAATCTCCAAATAGCAGAGAATACATCAACAAATGATTTCTCCAGTTTGGCAGTTCCCCAGGTAGAAACTGAAAAAAAAAAGGAAGTCACAACTCCCGTACCAGAAAGTTCTTTACCTCCAATTGCTCACTCCATAAATAATCCAGAAGTTTCGTTCAATACTTTAGAATCAGTCTGGTATTTAGGAATTGATTTAGGTACAACAGGAATTTCCGCTACATTATTAAATCGCTCGACTTTTGTTGTACATCCTATCTACTGGTCAGCAGAAAATCCACCAGGAACAAGTTCCTTTCAGCAATCGTTTCGTTTACCAACAGAGGTTTATCTGCCTACAGCTTCTGTACCCCACGGTGAAAACGAAACTATCGAAGCACATGAGCAGACCGCACCTGCGGCTGTTGCCCAAGATAAAGCACCCGATCGCTCGGCTACTACTCCTGCAACACCAAAATCGACAGCAGATCCGACGAAAAATAACCTCTACTCGGCGCAGTTGAAGCCTTACTTACAAGTAGCCATTCCCTACAAGAGCGAACGACAGAAATGGGAACCTGTTTTGCAATTAAATGAATTTTCGGCAGGGCCTTTGATTTGGGTTGTGCGATCGCTCTCTAAATTACTGTTAACTCTCAAATCCGAAAAAACAAGTACCACCCCTAGTTTAGTGGCTGCCGCTGTTGGGATCGGCGAACAAGATTTTCCCCAGATTATCAATAATATTGCTGGTGTAATTTGTACTTGTCCATCTAGCTGGTCGGAACAATACCGCTTTAATGTGCGGGAAGCTTTACTCACTAGCAAACTCATTCAACATCCGCAGCAAGTCTTTTTTGTTGAAGAAGCGATCGCTAGTCTACTCCCAGAACTCGATGCTGTTAATGGTGAGCAAGTAAAACTAAACGATGCTCAAGGTAATCATCCAGCAAAAACTAGCGAACATCCGATTGTTGGCAACACCCTGGTGATTAACATTGGAACAACTGCCACAGAAATGTTGCTGGTGAATCTACCAGAAGCCTTGCAGCAATTGACATACAATGATTTCATGCTCCACAGTTTTGCTTATGCTGGCAAGGGTATTGAACAAGATATAATTTGCCAACTGCTATTGCCACCGAAATCTCGGCAATCACGCAGAGAAACACCAAGCGATGGCAAAACTACCACGAGTAATTCTTGGCAATGGCAACCATCAATTCCCGGTTTAGACCAAATGCATTGGCAGACTTTAGGGTTGGAAGAATTAGAACTACCTAGAGTCGGAGAACCAGATATCACCGCTCGCATTCGTCTCCAGCAACGTCTAGAAAGTTCTCTACTAGGACAGGCGGTATTAGATGCGGCATTAGCCCTAAAGCTGATTTTGCAACACCAAGACTCTTTTACCCTAGAATTAGCCGATCAGCGCTGGGTTTTGCAGCGACGAGACTTAGAAAGCCAGGTATTTATTCCCTTTGTGCGCCGCCTGAACCGAGAACTTAACAAGTTATTGGTAGCTCGTGGTATCCCCACAGAAGCGATTAATCAAGCGATCCTGACTGGTGGAGTGGCTTGTATTGGGACGGTGAACCGCTGGTTACACCAAAAACTTCCCAGCACTAAGATTATTCAAGATTTATATCTCGGTGAAAACGGCGCTCCCAATTGCAGCCGGGTTGCTTATGGTTTGGCGATGCTGCCTTTGCATCCGCAGATTTTAGATATACCCAGGCAACAATACACTGATTATTTCTTGTTTACAGAATTGTTGCGACTGCTACCAGACCGTCCCTTATCTTTCGGTGAAGTTATTCAGTTATTTGAGGGTCGTGGGATTAATACTCGCATTTGTCAGCAACGGCTGCTGGCTTTTTTGGAAGGTGAACTGCCTTCCGGTTTGATACCTTCAGTCACAGAATCAACCTGGCTGACCCAGAGTTCGCAAGAAAATCCTGACTATCAGGCGATCGCCACAGCACCACTTTTTGAAAAACAAGGAAGTCTCACTTATCGTCCCAATTCTCAACAACTGTTGTCTTTACGTCGCTATCTAGATGCAATCAAGGCTAGTAATCAGCAATCACTGGAGGAACCATATACGGTAAATTTTGCCTTAGAGGTCGATTGTTGAGACTAGTATCGCAAGGCGGAATTAAAAATTAAAAATGAATACAGCATAAGGGTTTCGTTGATTTGGAGTGATTGATTTATTTCCGTCGTGTTGTACTAGTAGATCGCGCTAGAAATAAAAATACTACTCAAAATTCCAAATGCTCATAACATCAGCATTTGGAATTTTGCGAATTACTACTAGTACTTCAGCACAGTAATTTTTGGGATATGTGGGATATGTACGATAGTATTATCTTTTTATTAGTTTTTATTAGATAGATAAAATACCGTAATTTTACAATCTATCACTTGAATTGAAAGATTCTGTAAATTTTTGGTTTTTGGTTTTTATATCGGCTAAAATTTGTGTATATTAACACTCGGTAGTATCGACAACAGTAGAAAAAATCGCCTAACAATCATGTCTATGTCTACACTACTAATGTAAAAATTCCTGTTATAAAACTAAGTTAGTTCTTGTGAATAATCTTTATCTTTATTCAGTTAATTGTTTGCAACAGCCTTCACACCCGTCAACGTTAAGCGTGAGAAAACGATTAATTGACATTGTTGGAGCCATTGTCGGGCTGATTGTTACATTTATAATAGCAATTCCTGTAGCAATTGCTACTTTTATTCATGAGCCAAGTCCAATATTTTATTCTCAAATTCGCTGTGGTTTAAACGGAAAAACTTTCCGCATCTGGAAATTCCGCTCAATGATAGTCGATGCTGATAAATTCAAGCATTTGGTTGAGAACCAAGCCAAAGGTCATATTTTTAAATCCGTTGACGATCCTCGCATTACTCCTGTTGGGAAATTTTTGCGGCGTACTAGCTTGGATGAATTCCCTCAATTTTGGAATGTTTTGTTAGGGGACATGAGTTTAGTTGGTACTCGTCCACCTACTCCTGATGAAGTCAGCAATTACGATCCACACCACTGGGATAGATTGCGAGTCAAACCAGGCATTACCGGAGAATGGCAAGCTAATGGGCGTTCCAGCATTACAGACTTTGAAACCATTGTGAAAATGGATATAGATTATCAACGCAAGTGGTCTGTAACTTATGACCTGAGTCTGATTATTAAAACTATCTGGGTGGTATTTAAAAAAACTGGTGCTTATTGAATTGGGCATTGAACATTAATTATTTCTCCCTCATCTTCCTCATCTACCACTTTCTTGTTCTGACTTGTGAATTCTGAATTCTTTTTTCATCCCTTAACACCGCTACCTGTTTCTGTAGGTACAATGTAACGTTGTAAAAACAAAAAGAGTAATAATACTGGAGCGATCGCAATCACTGAGCCAGCCGCTACTAACCGCCAGTCAAGGGAAAATGTACCTGCTAGCTTGGCGACTCCCAAAGGAAGAGTGTATAAATTTTCGTCTTGGATGACAATTAAAGGCCACAAAAAGTCACTCCAAGCACCAATGAATACGAAAATAGCTAAAGTTACCAGTGCTGGGCGAACTGCTGGTAACATAATATGCCACCACAAACCTAACTCTGAGCTGCCATCCATCCGGGCGGCTTCTTCTATTTCTTTGGGCACACTCATGAAAGCTTGGCGCAACAGAAAAATGCCAAAAGCAGAAGCTAAACTCGGAAAAATCATCCCTAAATAAGTATTTCTCAAACCCATCTGGACTGTCAAAATATAAAGGGGAATCATCACAATTTGGAAGGGAATCATAATCGTAGAGACGATCGCTACAAAAATCCAGTCTCGTCCGATAAAGGACAATCTTGCTAAGGGATAGGCAGCTAAAGCGCAAAACAGTAGATTTAAGCCAACCGTTAGCACTGACACCAAAGTACTGTTATACAGGTATTGTCCAAAAGGTAGGGAGTTCCACACACTAGAGAAGTTATTTAGTGTCGGTTGACTGGGTAGCAACTGTGGCGGCGACTGAAAAATATTTTCCGTTGGCGATTTCAAGGCTGTACTAATTAGCCATAGTAAAGGAAAGAGCATCAACAGGGCGATCGCTCCTAATAGCGCATACATTAACAGATTTTGCGATCGTGATTTTTTCCAGTTCAGCATTTGATTAATAACTTTCCCAGTTCTCTAAATATTTATTACAACTTTCTTGATAACGCTACAACTTGCTTTCAATATTTTGCACTTGCTCAAATATTTCGTGGATGCTCACCCATTTTCACCCACATTTTCCGCACACGAGTTAATTGCAGACGATTCATTTTTAAAGTATAAATTGTTGCTCTACCAATGGTTGTAAGTCCTACAATTTCTGTAGCATCTTCACTCCAAGTAAAATGGTCTGCCCACAGTTGCTGTTGTGGATTAAATAATTAAACCTCATTCTGAGTATTAGGGTCAATTGCTGTTTGGCGAGTTGCTTTATAACGATTACAAGATGGACAAGCCAAGCATAGATTTTCAAATACAGTTTTCCTCCAGCAGACAAAGGAATGATATGCTCAAATTCAAAGGTAGTGACTGTTAAAGCTTCAGCAGTGCGACAGTAAGCACAACAATCAGCAAAATAATTACGAATTTCCTTTTTTAATTCAACAGGAATGTAAACACTCACGCTAGTTGCTGTTTATTTTGAAAAATATTTAAGGTATATCTAGCTCTAGTTTTAAGAATATTTAATTGGTCAACCTGTACCAATAATCTGTCTAAGGTTTCAGTTTCTTCATCTGACAAATCATTGTCAGTATTTTTAATTAATAATTCCTGTAACTGTATCTGAGCTTTGGGAAATAAATAACTTTCTGCCAAAGCTTGCAACTCATCTACATTAAAACCAATCAATAATTCCGAATCTACAGATAAGTTAGTTAACTTTTGATAAGTTTCTAAATCTAACAGCACTCCAACTTTTTTTCCCTCTGCGTTAGTGACATACTGAACTGAGTCAGACATGGCTTTACTTAAGAATTTGTTTAATTTTATTCTAACCTATCATTAAAAATCTGCTTAAAGAAATTCACCTACTTATATTATGGAATTTATTCACATATTAATATAATTAAATCTCTTCACTTTCTGAACTCCCTAATCCTTCCAGAAAATCAAAGAAGTCATTGATTAGTTTTGCGTCATCTTCTTTTACATCACTCCATGTTTGACTGTTGTGAATGATATCTTGTGCTTCGACAAGACAAATACCCAAAGCATTTTTTAAAATTCCAATTGATTCGGCTTTTGAATAATTACTCAATCTTAAAAACTTAATAACAGATTCTTTCTCGGTGGATTCAGTCAACATTTTATTCAACTTTTCAGTTAGTTCATTATCTTTATTCATAGTTTTTCCCCAATTTATAAAAGGCATTATGTTGCACAAATTAAATATTTATCATATTCTTAAGTTATTAGTCTCATAAAAACCATCTACAGCAGTCATACAATTATTTATTTATTTATTAAACCAAGATCGCCGACTTATTTGAAAATTCGGTAATCTTGGTATTTCAATTTTTACTAATTAGATTTAATTGGTAGAAAGTCTGATGTTGTACACATAGCTTTCAAAAGTTTATCTTACAGTTTGAAGCAAATTCACAGTAGTTAATCTTCAATCACTACATAAGGTTGTGGTTCCCGCGAACGTTGGGCAATTTGTTCTCGCCGATACTTTGCAAGTTCGCTGTAAAGCCTCTTACGAGAGAGATTTACACTTCCAACAGGCTCATGCTCTAGCAGCGTATGCCAAGGGGAAAACAATATACCCTCATCCAAGCGTTTGCGTTCTTCAAAGTCAAATTTTTGACTGGGAATACGGACAGTTGCAACTTTAATAAACGGTGAATCTGCTTCTTGCCATTCTTGAACGTGGTCTTCAATCGGTGTTTTGTCGTCATCTACATAAAACTGAATTAGGAAGTCAAAAGACGCTTCTCGACCTTCTTCAGTCAAATATTTGACCAGCGTTTCTCGCAGGTAATTTTCTGATTCTGGAAGTGTTTCTGGTGGTTGCTCAAGCTGTTGAGATTTTACAGATAATTTTACAATCCGCTCACCAAATTTAAACGGAGCCATACTCCAATATTGAATCAAAAGTGGATTTCCTAACTTTTTGCTACCAATTTTTTGCAAGATAGCAAAGGCGTAACCAAGTTCTTCCAGCCGTTCTGGGGAAAGTTTTCCACTACCTGCTTGGGAAATATCGGCGTAATCACGAACATCTTTAGTCAAGAAAATAGGATAATTGTTAAGTATAAAATCTTGAGTTTTTTCTTCATCATCCAGCACTTTTTGCCCGTCCACATTCATCACCTTGATGGCGATACCGCGAACATCAGGCTGGCTATCGGAGTGAAATTTACCACGTTTTTCAGGCGAACCACCACTAGAGAAACGAATCCACGCAGGATAGGTTTGAGGCGTTTTGAACAAACCTACTTTTAGGTCTTCAGGAAGATTGGGTTCAATAATAAACTCTCCCCAAACGAGTCCATGACTTTTGCTATGAATTTGGCGGAGGTCTGGGCCTGTTTTTTGTTGAGCTTGGAGACTACTTGCTATAATTTCGTCAATTATTGCTTCCTGCTCAATGGTAGATGACGTTGGATTAGTCATAAAACATTTGATAATGTGTCCTCATTATCCTGAATCCTGGAACCTTTTTGAGTCAATCCGGTTTCCGTACAAATAACTTGTAGTGGTTTATCCCAAGGCTCAATAGGTATATCAGACAAATAAGCAAAATCAAAGACAATTCCGATAGTCGGCTTTGTCTGCCACTGCGGTAAACTGAGCAAGCGATCGTAATATCCGCCGCCATAACCTAAACGATATCCTTGATAGTCGCAAGCTACACTGGGTACAAGAATCAAATCTACTTCCGCAGCATCTAATAGGGGAGCGTCAGGGTGTGGTTCAATAATGCCATAAGCGCCACTTTGGACAAAATCATTCGGTGTCCAAATATGCCAAGACAGGGATTTATTAACGCAGCGAGAAAATCCCCAACGATATTTGGTGTTGGCAAATAGGGGACTAAGGTCAGGTTCTTGGCGAAAGCTGAAATAAGCGAGTATTGTTTTTGCTTGGGTGAATAAAGTAGAGTTTTGTAAATGAGAGCTAATGCGATCGCTTTTTTCTCTCCATTCTCCAACGGACATTGATTTACGTCTTTTAAGTAGAGTGCGGCGTAGTTCTACTTTATTTAGCTGATGATTGACTTTGTCCATATAAATAAAAATATTCAAAAAAATAAGCTGGGCATCGCCCAGCTTGTATCACTCTACATTCAGCAGTATATTGTTATGCAGCGTGTTGACGATACCACTCAATGGTATTTTTTAGCCCTTCTTCAAAGCTCACCTGAGCCGTGAAATTAAAGGCAAGATTTGCCCGTTCAGTATCTAAACAGCGGCGGGGTTGACCATTAGGCTTATCAGTTTGCCACACAATTTCCCCCTTAAACTCCATCAATTCGCAGATTAGAGTTACTAAATCACGAATGGAGATTTCATAACCAGTTCCCAAGTTAACTGGTTCCGATTCGTTATAGAATTGAGTCCCCATCACAATTCCCCGCGCTGCATCTTCTGAATAGAGAAACTCACGGGTAGGACTGCCATCACCCCAAACTGCAAGTTGTTTTTCTGCATTAATTTGGGCTTCGTGAACTTTGCGAACTAACGCTGGAATGACGTGGGAACTTCCGGGGTCAAAGTTATCTTCTGGACCATATAAATTGACTGGCAGTAGGTAAATCCCATTAAAACTGTACTGCTGACGGTAAGATTGCAATTGAACTAAAAGTGCTTTTTTTGCAATTCCGTAAGGGGCGTTGGTTTCCTCTGGGTAGCCATTCCACAGATCGTCTTCTTTGAATGGCACTGGAGTGAATTTAGGATAGGCGCAGATTGTGCCAACACAAACAAATTTTTCTACTCCCGCTTGGTAAGCAGCATGAATGAGCTGGGTTCCCATGATCAAGTTATCGTAGAACAACTCTGCGGGTTTTTCACGGTTTAAACCGATACCACCGACATGAGCTGCTAGATGGATGATTATGTCTTGCTGGTCAACTGCACGTTGGCTATTTTCCCAGACACGCAAATCCTGATCGCGCGATCGCGGTATTGTAATTTTCTCGCGATCGGCTCCTGCTTTACACAATTGATCTATCACCTGACGGCCTAGAAACCCCGATCCACCAGTGACTAGAATCCGTTTATTTTTTAGTTCTAAGGCGGTCATATTTTATCCTCTGTGATGCCAAATCAGAAGTGCAAAGCGCCCAGTGTTTGACGAATAGTCGCAATGTCATCTGGAAATTGCGAACCTTTTCCATTGGGTGAAGTATGACCCAATGCTTGTAAGTCTGCTTCTACCATTAGGGAAACTAGTTCTTCAAAGGTTACTGATGGTGTCCAGCCCAAGTTCTGCCGTGCTTTGGTAGAATCGCCAATCAACAACTCTACTTCAGATGGACGCAGGTAACGCTCATCAAACTCTACATAATCTTGCCAATTAAGATTCACATAACTAAATGCCAGTTCCAAAAACTCTCGTACCGAGTGGGTTTCACCAGTAGCAATTACGTAATCGTCTGGCTGGTCTTTCTGCAACATCAACCACATTGCTTTGACGTAATCCTTTGCATAGCCCCAATCTCGCTTGGCATCTAGATTACCCATGTAAATCTTTTTCTGTTTACCAGCAACGATACCAGCCACCGCTCTAGTAATTTTGCGGGTTACAAAGGTTTCACCCCGCCGTGGTGACTCGTGGTTAAAAAGTATGCCATTACAAGCAAACAAATTATAAGATTCACGATAATTTACAGTTTGCCAGTGAGCGTAAACTTTCGCACAGGCATAGGGACTGCGGGGATAAAAGGGCGTTGTCTCAGTTTGAGGTATTGCTTGTACTAAACCGTACATTTCTGAAGAACCCGCTTGGTAAAATCGCACCTGAATTCCGGTACGATGCTGGTAGTCTCGAATTGCTTCCAACAGACGCAATGTCCCCATTCCTACTGCATCTACTGTGTATTCTGGTGAATCAAAGCTAACTCTGACGTGGGATTGAGCGCCGAGGTTGTAAATTTCTACTGGCTTTACTTCTTCTAAAATACGCCGTAATGTTGTACCGTCTGTCAAATCACCGTAGTGAAGAAACAGGCGCACTCCCTCTTTGTGGGGGTCTTCGTAAATGTGATCGATGCGGTCTGTGTTGAAGGTAGAAGTCCGGCGAATTACCCCATGAACCTCATAACCTTGTTCCAATAAAAACTCACTTAGATATGAACCATCTTGTCCAGTAATACCAGTAATCAACGCTCGCTTCTGTTGCGTCATGCTCAATTATCCCTTATTGTCTTTGATTAAAAAGTTACAGCCAATCTGATCCAACCTAGCAACTAATTGCTGAATTGCCTAATGGGAAACCTACGAGTTCTTGTTTTTATGAGATTTTTTCCGTAAATAAATATACTGAAGAAAAAGCAATCTAGCACGTAAGTCCAACATTTAGATAACTCAAAATTATTTAATTATGTATATTTTCTTTTACCAAATAATCGAGATTATTTTTTTATATATTTTTTGTCAAAACTTCATATATCTCTAGTTATATGAAGACTTAATAAAATAGCCATTTGAAATTAGACTTCTGGCAAAAGTGCCAAATATCCACACTCACAGAAGCCTGAATTAAGTAGAAAAGCACAAATCATAGAAATAAAGATGAGCAATCCTGTGAGGGGAGAATTGGTATTTAGGGGCATTAACTGCCCCACAGAATCCACCCTAAGTATTTACTTAGTACGCGCCGTTATTTTTAGGTAGAATTACTACATCAACAGTTTTCAAGATGATCCATAAATCAAGCCAGAAATTCCTAAATTTGACATAATGCAGGTCTATTTGGACTCTCCGAGGATAGGGAATGTCATTACGCCCAGATACCTGCCACAAACCAGTAATTCCTGGACGGATTGTTAAAATCTCATCAATGTGATAACCGTATTTTGGAAGTTCTTCTCTTACCAAGGGTCGGGGCCCGACTACACTCATATCCCCTTTTAAAACGTTCCAGAACTGGGGAAATTCGTCTAAGCTAGTAATTCGCAAAAATCGACCAATTTTGGTAATCCGGGGGTCTTGTTTTAGCTTAAAACTGCTCTCAAATTCTTCTCGCAATTCCGGCGATGTTTCCATCATTTGCATGAGGATTTCATCCGCATTGCTTACCATTGTTCGGAATTTAATACAATTAAACGCTTTGTAATTTTTCCCTACCCGTTCCTGGACATAAAATATTGGCCCTTCTGAGCTGAAGGCAATCAGCAAGGCCAAAATTAAGTAGACGGGGAAGAACAAAATCAATACCGACAGCGAAAACACTATATCGAACAGTCGCTTGGCAAACTCTCCGTTTAAACCCTGAAAAGATAAACCTTTGGGCTTAACTTTTGGCGTCTTCGTTTTTTGACCGCGTTTTAAGAAACGCACAGACGCTCTAGTGTCTTGCCTTACGCCTCGCTTGCCGGAGAGGAGTGAGCTCTGGGCAGTCATCATACTCCTTAATAATCCACACCACACATAGTCCCAATATTAAAGCCAAAATGAGATGCTTCTGGGGGAAATTGCCAAAAGCCTAAAAAAATAAGACGTTAATCAAGACCATCATTGCAAAAATGGTCTTTTTTCGTTGCACTTGTTTACAAAATCTAGATAACGATCTGCAAAGATTTGCGGTGAAAACTGCGCAGCGTGCGATCGCATATACTCAGAATTGAATGAACCCTCATACATTTCAAATTTTTCTACTGCCTCCACCAAAGCCGCCTCTGTTTGCGTTTTGAAAAATATACCTGTCCCTGTATCCGCACCAGAGCGAATATCTCGCACTGTTTCTAAAGCACCCCCTGCACCATAAGCAATTACTGGCGTGCCGCAGGCTTGTGCTTCCACTAGGGCAATACCAAAATCTTCACAAGCTGCATACACAAATGCTTTAGCCCTAGACATATATTTTTTTACCACATTATCGGGTTGCCAACCGAGTATTTGGATATTTGAGTTTGCCATCTCGCGAATTGTGTTCATTTCATCTCCTGTACCAATGACTACTAATGGTCGTTTTAGTTGATTAAAAGCCTTGACAATCAACGATATTTGCTTGTAACTCACTAACCGGGAAACTGTCAGGTAAAAGTCCTCTTTCTCAGATACAAACGGAAATTGAGCAATATTCACTGGTGGATAAATGACTGTTGCTTCTCGCCGATAGCAACGCCAAATCCGCCGAGCTGTATGTTGCGAGTTGGCAATGAAATAATCAACGCGATTGGCACTCAATACATCCCACTGGCGCAAACGATGTAATAAATATCGCGTCACCCATCCAGGTAAGCCACTACCCAGTTTGCTGTGGCGCAGATAATCAAAGGTCAAGTCCCAGGCATAGCGCATCGGGCTGTGACAGTAGCAAATATGCATCTGTTCGGGAGTGGTAAGGATTCCTTTGGCAACAGCATGGGATGAAGACAGAATGACATCATAATGCCGCAAATCCAGCTGTTCAATTGCCAAGGGCCACAAAGGCAAGTATTTTTGTATACCGTTGCGGGCAGATGGAAAGTTCTGGAGAAACGTCTTGCCAATTTGACGCTTATATAAATAACTTTCTCTATTGCTGGATTCAAAATCTATGAGAGCATACAAATCAGCATCAATGTGATTCAAAATTTCTCGGACAACGAGTTCTGAACCACCTGTGGCTTTGGGTGTCAGCCACTCATGAACTAGAGCATATTTCAAGGGCACAGCTAAACAATTCAAAATTCACGCATTCAAAATTGAAGATAGTTTTTTTAGACTCCGACTGAAAAGTTTCCTCTTGTGATTAATTAACGAGAAGTGCTTCAGATTAGCAAATGGGACGGAATCTTTCCCTCAGAGGTTCCAGATGGATACTACAACCTGATAACCTCAGATTGTGAATGGGACATTGGGTATTGGGGATGGGTTATTCTCCTTGTCTTATTAGTCCCTAGTCCCCAATACCTACTCCCTTAATGACAACTGATATAGAAAGGGTGAATTTATGCGAATTCTGATTATGGGTGGTACTCGGTTCATTGGTGTTTATTTGACTCAACTACTAGTGGAAAAAGGACACGAGGTAGTGCTGTTCAATCGTGGAAATCGGCCAGCACCTTCTTTACAGGGAGTAGGACAAATTATAGGCGATCGCACTGATGCTACTCAATTAAAAGCAAAATTATCACAAGAAAACTTTGATGTCATTTTTGACAATAACGGGCGAGAACTTACTGATACTCAACCATTAGCAGAAATTTTTCAAGACCGAGTGCAACATTTTGTGTATATGAGTTCTGCGGGTGTGTATCTCAAATCCGATCAATTGCCCCATGTAGAAGGCGATGCAGTAGATCCCAAAAGTCGCCATAAGGGTAAACATGAAACAGAAGCTTACCTGACTCAATTGGGATTGCCTTTTACTTCTATTCGTCCTACTTATATTTACGGGCCTCGTAATTATAATGAGTTAGAAGGCTGGTTTTTTGACAGAATTGTACGCGATCGCCCCATTCCCATCCCCGGAAATGGTTTGCATATCACCCAGCTAGGTCATGTAAAAGACTTAGCGCTGGCAATGACTCAGGTTTTGGGCAATAAACAAGCCATAGGGCAGATTTATAATATCTCAGGCGATCGCTTTGTCACTTTTGATGGTTTAGCCCGTGCTAGCGCTGTTGCGGCTGGTAAATCACCCGATGCTATCAAAATTGTCCACTACGACCCGAAAAAGTTTGATTTCGGCAAACGCAAAGCTTTTCCGATGCGGGTGCAGCATTTCTTTGCTTCGGTGAATAAAGCGCAAACAGAATTAAACTGGCATCCTGAATATGATTTGATTTCTGGTTTACAAGATTCTTTGGAAAATGATTATTTGGCTAATGCAAAAGACAAAGCTGATGTTGATTTCTCTGTAGATGAGGAAATTTTACAAGCTGTTTCATAACTAGATTACCGACTTATTTAAATAAGTCGGTAATCTGAACCTTATATTTCATCTGGATTGATACCTAATTCACACGTTTTTGTGAAGTAAAAATATACTTTAATTTCATCTTTAAATTAACTACTTATGGGACAATATCCACTCCACAATGTTCTAGAAGCCCGTGCTCGTTTGGGTGAAGGCCCCATCTGGAACTCTACCCAAAACCTACTGTATTGGGTTGATATCTACAACCATCGAGTGCATCAGTTCAATCCTGCTACGGGGGAAAATTGCTTTTTTGATGTGGGAGATGTGGTAGGTGCGATCGCAACAGCAGGTAAAGATAGATTAATTATGGCACTGCGTCATCACCTAGCATTCCTCAACACCCAAACAGGTGAAGTTACCTCAATTTTGGAAATTGAAGGAAATCTGCCCGATAACCGTCTCAATGATGGTAAATGTGACCCTCAAGGTCGCTTTTGGATCGGTTCAATGTCTTCTTCAGAAAAACCCCAGGCTAGCCTCTATCGTTATGATGCTGATGGCTCATTACATGTGATGGAAACAGGATTGACTATCTCTAATGGGTTGGGTTGGAGTCCAGATCAGAAGACATTTTACTTAGCTGATTCTCCTCACCAAAAAATATATGCTTATGACTTTGATTCAATAACAGGCAATATTATCAACCGCCGAACTTTTGTTGATTTAACTCATGAATCTTTCCATCCAGATGGGTTAACAATAGATAGTCAAGGAAATATTTGGTCAGCGATGTGGGATGGGTGGTGTGTGATTCGTTTCAATCCCAAGGGTGAAGAAATATTGCGGATTAATCTACCCGTTCCACTCGTAACGAGTTGTACCTTTGGTGGCGAAGATTTACAAACACTCTACATTACTACCGCTTCAGTTGGACTCAGCCAAGCGGAGATTGACAAAAGTTTCTACTCTGGTGATTTGTTTGCTCTACAAACTGATGTTACTGGATTACCTAGCTATAATTTTGAGAAATAAAGTAGTAGCTGTGTAAAAGTGAAGCGCTAAATTGCCTCTTGCATTAGTTCAATTCAACTCTTTACTTGTTTGCGAATTCTAAAAATTCCGAGTTCCGAATTTTGATCTCGAAGTTTCCAGTTCTGATCCTGAAGTTCCGAGTTTTGAATCTCAAGTTTCGAGTTCTGATCTCGAAGTTCCGAGTTTTGAATCTCAAGTTTCGAGTTTTGATCTCGAAATTCCGAGTTCCGATCTCAAAGTTCCGAGTTTTGATCTCGAAATTCCGAGTTTTGAGGTTGTTGCCAATATTCCTGTGTAGCTTATTCGTGGTTCACTTTACATCTAATAGGGTATTTTCCTTAATTGGATTTTGCGGCAAGAGATAAATACCACCAGAAATTAAAGTTAAGGCAACAGAAATCCAAAAGGCAATCAGAGAGGGAGTTTGCCACACTTCAGGTAAGGGTGCAATTAGAAGTGCGATCGCAACTATTTGACTGACAGTTTTGAGTTTACCCCAAATATTCGCTCCGGTAATTGTTGTTTGATTTACTCGCCAACCAGCGATCGCTAATTCCCGCGCTAAAATCAAAAACACTCCCCAAGCCGGCACTTTTCCTAGTTCAATAAAAACCATCAATGGCGCTAGTACCAGAAATTTATCCACTAAGGGGTCGAGAAATTTACCCAACTCACTAATTTGGTTGAGTTTCCGCGCCAAATAGCCATCTAACCAATCAGTTAACGCCGCAACGATAAAAATCGCCAAACATATCCACCTAGCTTGTGGTGTGGGGTTGTACAAGCCATAAAGCAGAAATGGTACACCTAGAAGGCGAGAGAAGGTAATCCAGTTGGGTAGCGTCATTGAAAATTCAAAATTCAAAATTAACAAGTGTAAAGCAACAACCTGGCAAGCAAATATGCAAAATATATGCAGATTAGTGTATCTGAGTGTGCCTGCGTGGGAAAATCTGTTTTCTGAAGCTCTCTTAAAACAATACTATGACTGAACACACAGACTCTCAATTCCGCATCGAACGTGATTCGATGGGCGATCGCCAAATTGCTAGTAGCGTTTATTACGGCATTCAAACACTACGTGCGATTGAAAACTTCCCCATTAGCGGCATCAAACCTTTAGCTACTTACGTAGATGCTGGATTGATAATTAAAAAAGCTACAGCAATTGTGAATGGAGAACTAAATTGTATTCCCCAAGATATTAGTCAGGCGATTGTGCAAGCAACTGATGAAATCTTAGCTGGGAAGTTCCGAGAGCAATTTGTTGTGGATGTTTATCAGGCGGGTGCTGGAACATCCCACCATATGAATGTTAACGAAGTTCTGGCAAATCGCGCCTTAGAAATACTTGGTGAAGAAAAGGGCAATTACAAACGTGTTAGTCCCAACGACCACGTTAATTATGGGCAGTCTACCAATGATGTGATTCCGACTGCAATTCGCATTGGTGGATTATTGGCATTATCTAAAACATTACACCCAGCAATAAATGGAGCGATCGCATCTTTAGAAAAGAAAGCTGTAGAATTTCAAGATATCGTCAAATCTGGCAGAACCCACTTACAAGACGCTGTACCTGTGCGTTTGGGTGAAAATTTTCGAGCTTGGGCGCACATTCTTACAGAACACCAAAACCGGATTTATACCGCCTCTGGTGATTTGATGGTGCTAGGTTTGGGAGGTAGTGCAGCCGGAACAGGATTAAATACTCATCCTCTGTATCGCGCCCGCGTGGTAGAAGTTCTTTCAGAATTGATTGATACTCCTTTAGAACCTGCGCCCCATCTCATGGCAGCTATGCAAAGTATGGCGCCATTTGTGAATGTTTCCGGTGCTTTGCGGAATTTAGCTCAGGATTTAGCCAAAATATCTCATGATTTACGGTTGATGGATTCGGGGCCAAAAACAGGCTTGAAAGAAATTCAACTTCCCCCAGTGCAACCCGGTTCCTCGATTATGCCAGGAAAATATAACCCAGTCATGGCAGAGATGACATCAATGGTGTGTTTTCAGGTGATGGGTTACGATAGTGCGATCGCTTTAGCCGCACAAGCCGGACAATTAGAATTAAATGTGATGATGCCGCTAATTGCCTACAACCTAATTCACAGTATCGAAATTCTCGGTAATACCATCGCTGCACTCACCGAACGCTGCATTGAAGGAATTACTGCCAATCGAGAACGTTGTTTAGCTTATGCCGAAGGCAGTTTAGCTTTAGTAACCGCACTAAATACCCATATCGGTTATTTAGATGCCGCAGCTGTCGCCAAAGAATCCTTAGAAACTGGTAAATCTCTGCGGCAAATTGTTTTAGAACGAGGATTAATGAGTGAAACAGATTTAGCCACAGTGTTAAATCTAGAACAAATGAGTGGTATCTTACCGCTCAAAACAGAATAATAAGGTATTGGGGATTGGGTATTGGGTATTGGGTACTGAGAAAGTATTCCTAAATATTTATTTCTTAGTCCCCAGTCCCCAGTCCCTAGTCCCTAGTCCTCTATCTATACCATGCAGACTCAAAAATCATCTGTCAGTCTCATTCGGGCTACATCCTATGAAAAAGAGGCTTTACGGGAATCTTTAACGATTCTCCTGGAACCTTTTGGAGGAATAGCAGCGTTTGTAAAAAAAGGCGATCGCGTTTTACTCAAACCGAATCTACTTACAGGATCGCGTCCTGGTAAAGAGTGTATCACCCGTGCCGAACTAGTTTATGAAGTTGCCCAAATGGTAATTGAAGTTGGCGGTAAGCCATTTTTGGGCGATAGTCCTGCTTTTGGTAGTGCTAAGGGCGTAGCAATAGCAAATGGCTATCTGCCTATTTTAGAAGAACTCAATCTTCCCATCATCGATTTTCACGGTCAGCGTTACCAAACCGTTAGTGATAATTTTAACCATTTGCGTCTGTCTAAAGAAGCAATGGAAGCAGACGTAGTGATTAACCTACCGAAAGTAAAATCACATGCCCAGTTGACATTAACACTGGGCGTAAAAAACCTGTTTGGTTGTGTCCCTGGCAAAATGAAAGCTTGGTGGCACATGGAAGCGGGAAAAGACGCAAATAGATTTGGTGAAATGTTAGTAGAAACTGCCAGGGCGATTAACCCTGACTTAACCATATTAGATGGCATCATCGGTCACGAAGGTAATGGTCCCAGCAACGGGGAACCTCGCCAACTGGGCATTTTAGCAGCCGCATCAGATATATTTGCCTTAGATCGGGCAATGGTAGAAATCCTCAATGTTTCTGCTGAACAAGTGCCCACAGTTGCAGCTTCTCAAAGGCTAGGAATTTGTCCAGAACTAGCTGACATAGAGTTTCCACATTTAAATCCTGACTTATTAAAAATAGAAGATTGGCGACTACCAGACAATTTAATACCCATTGATTTTGGTATGCCCCGCGTCATTAAGTCTACTTTTAAGCATCTTTACACCCGATTTATCAAGGAACCAATCAGTGTTTATGGAAGGCAGTAGGGAGATGAAGAAGCAGGGGAGCAGGGGGCAGGGGGCAGGGGGCAGGGGGAGAATAAAAATTACCTCTTTCTCCTCTGCTCCCCGCTCCCTGCCCCTTGTCCTCTTTCCAATGCCCAATTTAGTGCAAACGTCGTTACAGCAATTTCATTTATTAGCAGAGTAATCTGTAATTACCCTCCGATTGCTTAACCAAACCGCCCTATTATATTTAGTGGCGGTTTTTTTAGCTGATTAATTTGTTATACAATTTCTCGTCTGAGATTTTGATTTATTTAAAAAGTTATACGGATTTAGAATCTGGAAATTGGGATTAGGGATTTTGTTCAGATATGGGGATTTGGTAATAACTTCCTACACCTCTAGGCTACCTTCTAAAACTTGTTTACTCTATCTTTATGTAGATTGACAAAACGGCTGTAATATTACACAGATTGCAAAATTTAAATTCTTAAATATTTGTTTAGTGATATCACTGAATCCATTCAGCCTTATACAGTTAATGTATCTGTGTTTATTCGGTAGTTATCATTGGTTACAAAAATCATTACTACTATTTCTTCTCTGGTGTCAAATATTTTGTGTATAACTACTATATAACAATCAAAAGCACTGAATATCTATCAGTGCAATTGCGGTTTTGTGTCCTGTATCACAAATTAGCAATTCCAGTAAAATGACCTTATCAAAAGCTTTATAGAATGTTATAATCATGAAGTATCGGATAAATATGTTTTGCTAATTAATCTTTAATCAGCGAAAAAATGTAACTTATGATGCTGTCAAAGTTTGCTTTGCGTATGCAACCCGTTACACCATACAAGGAAACACCTGAAAATATTAATTACAAAATAAAACATGATTTGTTGACTTGTAACTTTGTATTAAGAATTCCATGTATAAAAAGGCTACTATGACAGTTGTATAACTGGTTTAAATTGTAGAATGCTACACATTTTACAGTTTAAAAATAGCTAAAATAGCATTAATACTCTCACTCAGAGAGTAAACCTACACAGTGTTGCGAAGAACTTCAATTTTGTATGAATTCAAATAGCCAGTCTGCCAATGCCGATACATATTCCCAACGTTTGGCAGACATTGTGGGAACTGCGATCGCTCTGTTGACTCTTACCCTACCCGTATTTGTCATCGCCCACTATTCTTCAACTAATGTTCAAAATAACCAGCAACCTCTGATCCAAAATATACAAACAAATCAAGATTGATCGAGCTTCTCAGTCGCATTTTCTTATGAGGATATCTACAAAAAAGCAGAACACTGATTTTGTAGACAATCTCTGTAGATGTGAGTGTAGTTCGTCAAGAATAAGCTAAATCTGGATTGTGTGACTCCAGATTTCAGGTGTGTTAAACATTGTTAGGACAGACATCCCCCTAACAGTAATTAAGGGCGGAGGATATCCATAATACCTCTTGGAAAAAGCGTTGCGAAGTTTGCTCGTAACGCTTTTTCTATTTTTTGCCTAATTCAAGGGAATAGGTTACATCTGAAAGTTTCTTCCCCAGTGCCCTATGCCATAGAACAAATACCTTGGGAAGAGATCCATATTGCCCTAAAATTCTACACGGGGAGCGAAGCTGACAGAGTGCCCCCATGATTCACAGTTATCAGAGGAGTTTTTTGTGGACTTATCTCGTATTCCTGCCCAACCGAAACCTGGTCTAATCAACGTTCTGATTGAAATTACTGGCAAAAGTAAAAATAAATACGAATACGACAAGGAACTACAAGCTTTTGCTCTAGACCGAGTACTTTATTCCTCAGTACAGTATCCTTATGACTACGGCTTTGTACCCAATACTTTGGCTGATGATGGCGATCCCCTAGATGGTATGGTCATAATTGACGAGCCAACCTTTCCCGGCTGTATTATTGCTGCGCGACCAATTGGCTTTTTGGAGATGATTGACGGTGGCGATCGCGATGAAAAAATCCTTTGTGTTCCTGACAAAGATCCGCGCTACACTCAGGTAAAATCTCTGAAAGACGTATCACCACACCGCTTAGATGAAATTGCTGAATTTTTCCGTAGTTATAAAAATTTGGAAAAAAAGGTGACTGAAATTCTCGGTTGGCAAGATGTAGACAAGGTTGCAGCTTTAGTTGAAAAATCCGTCAAAGCTTATAGAGGATAATAGAAAAGTTAGGAGTAGAGACGCGATTAATCGCGTCTGTACATGAGTTAAGAGTTATGAATTTTTATTCCTAACTTCTAACTCCTAACTCCTCACTTTTTATTTCTAACTCCCGTAGAGACGCGATTAATCGCATCTCTACTCATAACTTCCGCTTGTTACGGTTCGCAAAAAACTGCCACCAAACCCAAACCAGAATGCAGCGTACTCTCCTTTTGGCAAAAATTCATAACTGCACCCTTACAGGGGCAAATATCAACTACGTGGGTAGTATCAGTATTGATGAAATCCTTTTGGAAAAAGCTGGTATCTTACCTTATGAGCAGGTGCAAGTAGTTAATAGTGCCAACGGTCAGCGCTTTATTACTTATGCGATCCCCGCTCTAGCTCATTCAGGAATCATTGAACTAAATGGGGGTGCGGCACGTCTAGGCATTATTGGCGATCGCTTGATTATAATGACTTACGGGCAGTTCACTCCAGAAGAGTTAAAAAGTTACTCTCCTACGGTAGTCATTGTGGACGAAAAAAACAGGCTGTTGGAAGTGCGGCGCTACGATGACCTGCTCGCTAAGGTCTAATTTCAAGGAAAATGTCAAATTTTGAGTTGTCGGATTCCCAGAGCTACATAAGAGAAAAGTCATCTACCCTGCCAAGTAGCCCAGCGGGTGAGTTTATCGTGCAATTCTGGGGTGTAAGAGGTTTAATTCCTACTCCCAGTAGCAACACCAATCGTTATGGTGGTAATACTGCTTGTGTAGAAATACATGTAGCTGGGAAACGTTTGATTTTTGATGGCGGTACTGGCTTACGCATATTGGGTAAAACTTGGCAAGAACTGCAACAGCCACTAGAAGCCCATTTATTTTTTACCAACTGCCAATCAAATCGAATTCAAGGATTTCCCTTTTTTGCTCCTGCATTTATTGGGGAAAATTGCTTCCATATTTACGGCACAGCTGCCTCAAATGGAGCCTCAATCAAACAATGTCTGTACGATCAGATGCTCCAGCCGCACTTTCCTTACCCTTTACAGGTAATGCAGTCTGAATTGCAGTTTTACAATCTGACTCCAGAAAGTGATGTGAAGTTAGATGATGTCACCATTACAACTGCATTAATTAATCAAACTCAGCGGTCAGTTGGCTACCGAGTTACTTGGCAAGAGTATAGTGTTGCCTACATCACAGATTTGCACCAGAATGCCGATCAAGTGGAGCGAGAGCGGATTTTAGAGTTTATTCAAGGCGTGGACTTGCTGATTGCCAATGCCACTTATACTCCCCCGACATCTCACAACCATGATTCTGCTGATTTACTTTGGCAAGCTGCGGTGAATGCAGCTTTAAATGCTGGTGTCAAACAGCTAGCTATTTCTCATCATCACCCAGATGACCATGATGATTTTCTCGATCGGGTGCAAGTCGATATTAAATCTGCTTTTCCTCAAGCCATACTAGCCCATGAAGGTCTAGTATTATCTGTTGGTAAGTGATTTTTTAATACTTAGATGTAGTGCAGGAGATATTTGTTTGCCAAGGGCTATATAGGCTGACGTTAGGTGCTTGAGCCACTAGCTGGATGTCTCCATTAGGATCAACTAACCAGCTTTGGGCTTCCACAATCTGATTAGTAGATTTGGTAACAGATGTAGTAGATTTTTTATCTGTAATTTCCACAGAGAATTTGTCCGTTACTCTCTCTGTTGCTTGTGGGGGCAAATCTACCCAATTTGTAATCACTGCTCGTCCCCGCAGAGGCTCGTTAGGACTAAGGGGTAATCCACCGCGTCCTGTGGCGATAAAGCGACTAGCGGTTTGTCCTCTTCTGGGAGTGCAACCTTGAGCCATCTGTTGGGATGCATCGACAAGGTTAGAGGGTAGTTGAATTAAGCCACGACTAGGGTCTACATCAGGTGTGCTTAGTTCTACAGTCCCAGCCACCCCACGTTCAGAACTAGCAGTGATATCACTCAGGGAAGTTGGACGTGAGCGAGATTCAATGCCAAAGAGACTTTTGACTGTAATGTCAACATTACCACCCTTACCAGTGAAAGCATTGGCGCTGATGTTGCTATCTTCGCTTGGAACAGCAATAATGAAGGGGGTCTTGATAGTTACGTTACCACCATCCCCTCCTGCTTGAGCAGTGCCAGCAGTGCTAGATATTTGACTATTACGGCGGAGTAAAAGCAAGTCTTGCAGGCTGAGGTTAATATTGCCACCTTTATTGCTAGCTGTTTGTGCCGATATTAGCCCTTGCTTATCTAAAGTCAAACTTTCTGCTTGAATTTGAATATTGCCACCTTTTCCGCTACCTTGGCTATTTACAGCGATTCTTGCATCGTCTTGAATAGTGACAGTTTTGGAGGCAGTGATATTTCTGGGTTGAATGAAAATATTTCCGCCATTACCTGTAGAGCTAGGTTCAGTGTTAGCAAACAACCCACTGTCCTTTCCTATTAAAATCAGATGATCTTGTACCCTTAAAGAAATGTCCCCGGCTTGGCTGTCACTGGAAGTAGATGTACGTAATTGACCCCTGTTTACTACTTCAAGTTTGTCTGCTGTCACCGTGAGACTACCTGCGTCTCCGTTTCCTTCGGTTTCCGCGGTTATTACAGCACCATTTGTTACAGACAGTCTAGCAGTAGTAATGTCGAGCTTACCCCCTTTACCTATACCTGTTGCATCTACTGAGCTAGCAATGAAGCTGGCAGAGTTATTAATACTATCTACTCCATCTAAGAAGATTGCTTTACTGGCTTGAATTGTTAAGTTGCCAGCATTTCCACGTCCAGAAGTAGAAGTGTTTATTTGAGCGCCACGAGTCAGCGAAAGCAATCCTGTGCTGATGTTTATAGTACCTCCATCACCGACTGCACTTGGTCCTACTCCATTAGTTATTGCACTACCAAACCTATCGGATGAGATTAGCCCCGAAACCTGAATTGTCACGTTTCCTGCATTTCCCTGCCCCTGAGTGTTAGCTGAGACTCCACCACCATTTGTAAGGAAAAGTGACTCAGCGATGACCGTGACGTTTCCTCCTTGTCCTGAGCCTTTTACTAAGGTGCTGAAGGCACCACTGGGTAATTCATTACTACCTACCCCCTTTATAAACACAGAACCACGGGTTTGAATCGTAACGTTGCCTCCTCTCCCTTGTCCAAAGATACTAGTTGCCAGTTCACCACCATTTGTAAGGGAAAGTGACTCAGCGATGACCGTGACGTTTCCGCCCTGACCTACTCCTCCAGGATTGACTGTACTGAAGACACCACTGGAAAAGTTATTGCTACCTACCCCCTCTATCAACACAGGATCACGGGTTTGAATCATAACGTTGCCTGCTCTCCCCTGACCGGAAATGCTAGCGGCTAATTCGGCACCATTTGTAAGGGAAAGTGACTCAGCTACAATAGTAATATCTCCTCCCTGTCCAATAACTCCAGGTCCTATCAAGCTGCCCACCCCACTGGGAGAACCACTAAGCAAAGAACCGCTTCTGCCCACTCCATCCGCAAAGACAGAACCGCGAGCTTGAATCGATACACTGCCTGCGTCTCCCTGTCCATAGTTACTCACATTTAGAACACCGCCGTTGGTCAAGGAAAGCAAGCCAGTAGTAACTGTGATATTTCCAGCTTTACCTACACCTCCTTTACTTACAGAACTGAATACAGCACCTCCATTGAGGGAAACTCGATCGCGCACATTAATTACGACATTACCCAGATTTCCACGCCCACGATTGTTTAATGCAACAATCAAAGCAGCATCATCAGCGATCGCAAGTGACTCAGCAGTAATACGAATGTTGCCACTGTTGCCAGTGGCTCCAGTCTGGACTAAATTCTGAATGAGACTGCCACCAGCAACAGTTACTGTTCCTGTAGCATTGAGGGTTATATCTCCTGCTTTGTTATCAACTTCTCCCAGTCCTGCGTTTATTCCAGATGTGAGAGCACTTCCCTCTAAAATTTCTATATTCCGCGCATTAACTATAATGCTGCCCTCTTTATCAGCAGGAACAGCAACTCCACCACCAGTCAGTGAGACATCTGCCCGTGTTGCTTGCTCTGGAAAGCTTAGACTCAGATTATTGCCATCTACCTGAAGCCCAATTGTTCCTGCTCCTGCTAATCCTCCTAACTCTACTCGCCCACCAAAGGTATACAAACCTGCACTATTGATTTTAATGTTGCCACCGACGAGTAATAAACTTCGACCATTGGGAACACTCAGGCCAAAAACTGATGGGTTTGCTGCTGGTGCGATTGAATAGTTTTGAATCGGTGCAGCAACAATTTGATTAAATAGCAAAGCTGAAGGCTTGACCGTCAACAATGGAGGAATATTCGGATTTGAAGCGCTAAAAAAACCTTGATTACCAAACCCAATAGCATTTGCAGTAGTTGCTACAAATGAACCTCCGATATTTAGGCTGGCATTTGGCCCAAAAATTATCCCATTGGGATTCATCAGAAACAAGTTGGCTGTACCATTGGCGCTGATTAATCCATCAATATTCGATACTGATTTACCTGTTACTCGACTAATAATATTCTCAATATTTGAAGCGTTATTGAAGTAAGCCACACTCTTGGTGGGCACAGAAAACTCTTCAAAACTATGGAATAAGTTACTTCCTGCTTGGGTGCCACCTTCAATGATTCTAATGTTGTCCTGCAATGTGACACGAGAATTATTAAGTAGAGTGCTATCAGGGGTAATTTGGGCAGAACTACAATTTGCCCAAAAAGCGATCGCAATACCCATCCCCACACAAACAGCAGTTGTTGAATCAAGGTTGGTTTGCATAGTGATTGTAGTGATGGGTATTTTAAGCTGTGTCATCGCTTTGGCATAAGCGTTGCTCGCCGTTGGCGTTCGCGTGAGCGTCTCTGAAAGAGAAACCTCTCGTAGAGAAGGCATCGCTTCAATCTTTTTGCCTGATTTTATTCTGTTAAGAGTAGTGAAAAGAAATAACTTTCCTTAAGAAATACTAGATCAAGTCGATATCCAACTATTTCTTGTGGGATAGGCATCTCGCCACTGGTGTCAACTTCACGTGAAAGTTACTAAGCGAGAATGCTTTGAGATCATTACCTCGAAAAAAGTCTCTGACTCTTCATGCCCCTCATTGAGGCTCTACCTCCTTACTCAAAAAAGAGCCACAATGACAAGCATTTCCAGCCAGAGTCTCTTGCTCTTAACAAGGTTTTAAAAGGGTTTTGGCTTAAGTTGACACCCAGCTTTTTCTGTGCGCCTACTATTACACACAATTAAAATCGCCTATATTGCCCCTACGACGCATTTTGCAACTCGGCTGTGCGGACTGAAAGCTGCTCTGTCTTATTACCTCGTTGCACTTTTACCTGTAATACTTGACCAAGGCGACTGTCTTCCACAACATTCTGCAATTGTTCGGCACTAGTAATAGCTTTACCATCAATTTGCAGAATTACATCTCCACGTCGGATACCCGCAGATGCCGCTGGAGAATTAGGAACAACTCGCATCACAAAAACACCATTGATTTCTGGTATCTGAATCGGAGAGTTGGGATCGGTGTTATTTTGCTTGGCGAGAGCAGGTGTCAAAGTTAGCATTTGCACGCCTAGATAAGGGTGAGCAACTTTGCCATCGCGTTGTAGTTGTGCGGCGATCGCTTTAGCTTTATCAATAGGAATTGCAAACCCAATTCCCATCGCATCAGGGCGAATGGCTGTGTTAATACCAATTACTTCACCTTGACCATTCAATAGTGGCCCGCCAGAGTTACCAGGGTTAATAGCGGCGTCTGTCTGAATAAAGTCCAAACGTTTGTCACTAATGCCAACTTGGGCGCTGGAACGTTTGAGGGTACTGACAATTCCCAAGGTAACGGTATTATCGAATCCCAAAGGATTACCGACTGCGATCGCCCAGTCTCCTACTTGGACATTTGTGGAAGAACCCAAAGGCGCGACTGGTAAATCGTTACCAGCGTTAATCTTGACTACTGCCAAATCTGTAACTTCATCAATACCTTGAACTTTCCCTTCAAAAGTGCGGCCATCTTTGAGTCTGACTGTTACTTTATCGGCCTTATCGACCACATGAGCATTAGTCATAACTAACCCGCTCTTGTCAATAATGAAACCTGAGCCTAAACCACGTAACTGCTCAGACGGCGGCATTTGTTGGGAGAAACCGTCACCAAAAAACCGACGGAAAAAGGGGTCTTCCATAAATGGATCGACGCGGCGAGTAATTGTTCGCTCAGTATCAATGCGGACAACTGCTGAACCAACACGATTCACTGCTGCTGTCACAAAGCTACTGCTTCCGATCACAGCACTAGCTGGTGATTGCCGTTGAGCAATTAGATTTGAAGTATCAACAGTTATTGTGGGTGCTGGTTCGGCTTGAGAGGGTAACACTTGCAATGTGCTAACCGCTAGCACAACTCCCAGCGCGATCGCTAAAACATGAGTACTTAGTTGCCGTAAAGACCGAGATATCTTGGGAAATCGCATAATCACAACCTAATTTATAAGCTTAATTGTTGCTTAGTCGTGACAAATCTATTTACAGTTATTTTTATTTCAGGTTTCGCCTGCTCTTTCCACTACTGGCGTTAGGGCATTTTGCGAAATACCTATAATCAACTTAATAGAAAATTTAACCCAAAAGCTATTATGGACATTACCCTTTCAAGTTCGGTTTTTACCCATCAATAAAACTTTTGGATTGCGAATAAGATTAGTCCGCTCTCTGTTCTAACTGTAGATTATGGAAGTCCCTAACTTTTGTATAAAATTTCATTCCGATTAACTGCACCTAGCTGGGGTAAAGAGTTAATGGCTGAGTGGGGAGTGAGGTTAACAGGAACAGTTAGAGGTAATTGTAATTGTTTGACAACACTTTGCAAGAGTTGGTCTTGTCCAGTCCGCAAACCCCAGACATTTGTGCCACGGTTGATAATAGCAAACCAAACCAAACCGCGATCGCGTGTGGGCATCACTCCCGCTAAAGCGCTCACATCCCGGAGAGTACCAGTTTTGATCACAGTCGCCAAGGGAATGTGTCTGGTGTGTAGTGTCCCCCGGTGGTCGAATCCAGACATCGGGAACAAGTCAGCTAGATTCAGTTGATGAGCAGATGCCTCAGCTTGAATAGCCATAAACATGGCACACACAGCCCTGGGGGAAATGCGATTTTCCGGCCCTAGTCCAGAACCATTGATTAACTGGATTTCCGCTTGTGGCACCCTCGCTAGATTAGCAGCAGTTGATTGGACTACAGGCGCTCCCCCTACTGAATCTGCCAGCATCTCTGCCATATCGTTGTTACTATAAACGTTCATTTCCTTGAGTAATTGCTTCAAGGGCAATGAGCGGTGACGCAGTAACAAAGTTTGTTGAGGGTTAGGTTGCGCTTCAACTTTCACCGCGCCTGCAATCACAACTTGAGGCTTGGGTGTTCCCTTGGGCATGATTGAGTGGGTGTAAATCGCAGGGCGTCCCCAAGTGGCACGATTTAGCGTTTGCTTGAGCATCAGACCGGCTAGCATTGGCTGACGTTGAAAATTCATGGCAAAACTGCCAGTAATAATCAAATTCCCCTTTACTTGCTTGATGCCCATTTGATTGAGAGTATTACCAAGAGCGATCGCTTCTTCCCAAACAAACAAAGGATCGCCACGGCCTGTAACCACCAAATCGCCCTGCACAACTCCATTTACCACTGGGCCAGTAACACTCACCAAAGTATCAAATTGGTAATCTGGCCCCCAAGTTTTCAAAGCAACTAGTGAAGTGGCAATTTTAGTTAAAGAAGCAGCTGGCAGAGGTGTCGTACCTTGGTGATTTGCCATCAGCATTGGCCCCGACTGCATCCAAATCCCCTGACTCTCAGCCAGATTTTGCGCCACCACTTTTGATGTAATGAGCTTTTTCAAATATTCCTGCACCGTAGTCGCCCCCGTTGGATTTGGATCGGGGGCAAGAACAAAGCCAGGGCTACTTTGCCAAGTTAGCGCATCTAAGGCATCTAGAGGTTTGATTTGTACTCCAGCCATTTCCAGCCAAAGCGACACCAAACCTGAACCCAATAATTCCAGCATTTTTTATTCCTCTGTTAGGATCTCAAGCGTTGTTTACTGTGCTAATATACAAGCTTTTTTACAAAAATCAGTATTGAGCCATAATAACTGGTGTTTTTCTCATCTGTAAGTAGGGTGAATTATATTGTTTTCGTGGCTTGCTTTGACTGTGCCAAACAAAATCCCCATAGACAGCGATTCATCGCGTCTCTTACATTAACCTACGCGCAGGGTATCGCAGCCTGATAATAAAAGGCTTTATGCTGTGCGATCGCTCTTGGTAATTCCATAACCTTGAAACAAGGAAAGGGAAAGTATTCAAAATTCTCTCCCTTTTTTCCCTTAATACAACGTGAGTTCGATGAACCCTCACCCTAGCCCTCTCCCACGGGGCTACCGTGTACACACAAATCGAATTTCTTCTTAAATCCAGTCATTTATTGAATTCGGGCGGTCGTTTATTGAATTCGGGCGATCGTTTATTGAATTCGGGCGATCGTTTATTGAATTCAAGCAGTGGTTAGGGTGGGGTAAAACCCAGATTCTTGAGCCAGTTCAGACTTGTGTATACACCGTAGTCCACGGGGAAAGGGAGGAGCAACGATCAATTAGGGTTTTGGCTCCCCTCTGGGTGTCCAAGAGGGGTTGGGGGAGAGGTCAAAAAAGGAAGGGATTGTCGAACTCACGCTAATACACTAATCAGCATTCAAGTTGCATAATCAGGGCGGACATCTTATCCGTCCCACAAAATAGTGAGAAAATTTTAATATGCAAATTAGATGTGTTTTAGCTTACCTACTTTCTTTCTGGATGCGCTGCATCCTCTGGTGAAGGAGTACCCATCCGGTTAATTGTGGCAATCATCTGATACAAACGTCCCAAATCGCGTTGATTGAAGTATAAAATGAGGCGAGGTAATCCAACAGTTTCATCTTGTGCTTCTTGAGGTAATGCCTGACTTTTTTCAATTCTTCCTTGAATAATAATGTCGCTAAAATCAGCATTAAGTTGTTCTAAAAGAGCGTCTGATATATCTGTCTTCAGGCGGATGACTAAGCTATTGCCTACATAGCGGCTGGAATGATAAACCTGGTAAAAACGGGTGATAGCGTCACAAGCCACATCCAGGTTGTCTGTCACCGTGTAAAGGCTGGGGTCTTCAGGATTGACAAGACCGTTTTGCACTAATTGCTTATCAATATATTCGCTCCAAGAGCGCCAGTAATCACCACCAGGGCGATCGATTAAAACTAAAGGTACTGGTCCAAATTTACCAGTTTGGCTTAATGTCATACATTCAAAGGCTTCATCTTGAGTGCCAAAGCCTCCCGGAAACAAGGCCACAGCATCACTTTCTTTGAGGAGAAACAGCTTGCGGGTAAAGAAATATTTGAAGTTAATTAGCTTGGGATCGCCCTCGATAAAAGGGTTTGCTTGCTGTTCAAAGGGTAACTGAATGTTTAATCCAAAGGAATTTTCTCGTCCTGCACCTTCATGACCCGCCTGCATGATTCCACCACCACCGCCAGTCATCACCATAAATCCTAATTGAGAAATAGCACGAGCAAATTCAAGGGCCATTTGGTATTCTGGTCTATCTGGCGCTAGACGAGCAGAACCGAAGATGGTGACTTTGCGAACGTGGCGGTAATCATAAAAAAGCTGGAAACCGCGCTCCATATCTGCTAATGCAGCGGATAATATTTTCCAATCGAGACGCTCAATTTCGGTATCAGCTAGACGAACAATAGTAGTAAGTGCTTGCTGAATAAATTGCCGATTTTTTAATGTCGGTAAACGAACGATCAACTCAGCGATATCCGCCTGTAAAGACTCTAATGTGTCAAACGACGCAGATGAGGTCATGAGAACTGCCGCAACAATGGCACTATATTTTACGTGAACTACTTACACTCTAGCAAGCGGGAATAGCTATCTGATGTGCAGTTAGCAAATTCAGAACTAGTTTTGAAGCTGGAAATTCTAAAAATCTTTTTGATAAAGCTTGTTGCGATACTTAAACTTTTGAATACCATAGCAAGTTCTCTCTGTCGACCAATTGACATAACTTTCTCACTTAGGTTAATAGTCGTCACAATATACAGCAGATTAGACCTCTTGCAAAAGTGCTTTTTGCAAGAGGTGAGAAAAAGGACTCATCTTTATTGGGGAAAGGGAAAATACCAAACCTTTCCCCTTCCCCTTTTCCCGACTTCTGCAAGAAGTCTATTCAAGTTGGTGAGGTACACAAGCTAAGTCTGTTGCCCAAATATAAAGCGTCTTTTACTCCTGAATTTTGAATTCTGAATTCTGCATTCTGCTGTATATCAGGATTTGTATAAAATGCTATGACTTACATCTATAACGTATATCAAAAGAAAATTTTGTATCTTATTGCCAGATTTTTTGGGAATTAATGCCCATAATAAAAGCACTCTAACCCTAATCTAAGAAAGTAAAAAAGCTCTTAGACCACAATATTGTTCAGTTCAACCTAAAATCCTTGCTAGAGACGTGAAATTGGACTGAGCAACTCTTGGAGATGCTGCGCGATCGCCCCGCTATGCTAGCGTCTTGCTGCGCTAACGCGTCTTTACAGGTCAAGAATCAGTACCAAAAATCCTTAACCCAAGCTTATTTCTCTCAAGGATGTTTGATCGCAAACTATATCAATTACGCTTCGATACATTAATTCATAATGTGAGTTATTTGTATAGTGCCTAAATCCTATAGAATATTTTCGCAAATCTAAGTAGGAAGATAGATGGAAGTTTCTGGACGCATCAATTACCCACTGAATCCTCCTCCCCCTCTTGAAGATTTTCCCGTCCTTCAAACTGAAAAATATACCCTACGGCTGGCTTCAACTGAAGAAGAATTAGAATCAATTTTTCGGTTGCGCTTTGAAGTTTTTAATCTTGAACTAGGCTTGGGATTTTCTGCTTCTAACTTTACCCAGATGGATATAGATAAGTTTGATGCGGTTTGCCATCATTTAATCTTAATCTCCAAACATACGGGTAAAACTATTGGAACTTATCGGATGCAGAGCTATATAATGGCTTCTCGAAGACTAGGCTTTGATGCTACTGATATATTTAATCTTAATGGAATTCCCAATTCTGTGCTTCAGGTATCAGTGGAAATTGGGCGTGTATGTATAGCTAAAGAATATCGCAATAGTCAGGCACTTTTACTACTCTGGGAAGGGCTGGCAAATTATCTCATCTGGAGTAAAAACCAATATCTATTTGGCTGTGCATCATTACTAACACAGTGTCCTGGGCAAGCTACTTGCGCTTATGATTATTTTCGGCAGAATAACTTGATGCATCCAAGTATTTTGGTTTACCCAAATTCACAATTTTGTCTAGAACTGACTCAAAATTGTCCAGATTCATCTAATATTGAGATTCCTAAAATTTTGCAGGCATACCTGAATATTGGAGCTAAAATATGCAGCCTTCCTGCTATTGATCGGCACTTTAAAACTATTGATTTTTTAACTATATCTAATATTGCAGACTTTGGCAGATGGCGTTATCCAAACCCTCTCAAAAAACCTTTACCACAGATATAGCTAGACTTAGTGTATTTTATACTTTATTGACATCTCAGTTTCAAAACCAAATCCAGTTTTGCAGGATTTGATACAACCTTGCCCATTTCTTTTTGTAGTTAATAAAGGAGAGGTGTTGATTGCCAATCTCCCCAATCAAAATAAAGTCCGGTTGGCGATGTTTAACAAATAGGCTTTGCTTAAAGTCTTCGCTATGTCTACGACGGGCGTAGCTGCGACACCTCATCCAGTCCACTTAATTTAGATGATTTGAGAAAACTTTTTAGGAAACCCACTTATGCGCCATCTCAAATTTGCTCCGAGTTGGTTGCGATTTTTAACTATCTTCTTATTGACGATGGGTATATTATTTCGCTTTTCTAATCTTGATAGTAAAGTTTTTTGGCACGATGAAATTTATGCCTCATTACGAATTTCTGGTTACACAATTAATGAAGCTAAACAGCAACTTTTTAATAATCGTGTGATTGGTAAAGAAAGTTTTGCTCAGTTTCAAGGTGCAAATCCAGAAAAAAGCTTAAATGACACAATTATGTCTTTAGCAAAACAAGATCCTGAACATCCACCGTTGTATTATATAATAGCCAGATTGTGGGTGGAAATTTTTGGTAATTCGGTGACGGCAATTAGAAGTTTATCAGCCTGCATTAGTTTGCTGGTGTTCCCTTGTGCTTATTGGCTATGTCGAGAATTATTTAATGTGTCATTATCGGTTCCTGGTGTTGCGATCGCACTCATGGCTATCTCTCCAATTCACTTAGTATACGCCCAAGAAGCACAAGAATATATTCTTTGGTTAGTCACCATTTTACTATCCAGTGCGTCTCTGCTGCAAGCCATGCGGCTAGAAGATGAGCTAGCAGAAGAACGACAAAAACCAGATTTATTTGCTATTTGGAGCCTTTATGCAGTTACCTTAGCCATTAGTCTTTATACATTTATTTGGAGTGCATTTGTAGCAGTTTCTCACGGAATTTATGTGATGATAACTGCTAAATTTAAGTTTACTGAAACTGTAAGAGCTTATCTGCTAGCATCACTAGTTGGTTTTTTAGCTTTCATGCCTTGGATAACAATTGTAATCGGTGACTTTTTTCAATTTTTAATTTCAGCAGATAAAACAACAACACAGTCCGATTTAATACCTATATTTACATTTTTTTTAATGCAGTTAAGCCGGATTTTTTTTGATATAAACCTTAGTTCAGACAATCCTTTAGGCAATTTAATTGCACTAAGCTTTTTAATTTTAGTAGGATATTCTATTTATTTTATTTGCCGAGGAACTAACTATAAAGTCTGGTCTTTTATCATCACATTAATTGTAGTACCAACATTACCCATAATATTGCCAAATTTAATTGTTGGAAGTATGCGATCGTCTACTGAAGCATATTTAATCCCATCTTATTTAGGAATCCAAATAGCTGTTGCTTACCTACTAGCTACGCAACTATATAATGGCAGCCGATCGCGTCGGAGCTTTTGGCACATAATCATGGCATTAGTGATTATTTGTGGTTTGATTTCTTCTAAGGTGAGTTCCCAGGCAGAAACTTGGTGGAATAAGGGTATGAATTATGGCAATCCTCAAGTTGCCCAAATCATTAATCAGAGTAATCGTCCACTTTTGATTAGTGATGCTTTGGGTAATAATTATGGTAATGTCTTTTCTTTAAGCTATCTTTTAGAACCAAAAGTGCGATTTATGTTAGTGAACAATCAAAAAATTCCGAAAATTTCTGATAGGTTTACTGATGTGTTTTTACTTAATCCTTCAGAGGCTTGGGGTAAAATCATAGAAAAAAAGTATAAATTCAAAACAGATATTATTTATAGCGATAACTATTATTCAATTTGGAAATTTACTAAGACTCGTAATTTGCGCCGACGTAATATCTCACCTAATAATCAATTACCTGCCGAGCTATCAACTAAGCAAACGATTCTTCCATAGCTGCCAACTCTTGAAAAGTTCTTTGTTGCACAAATAAGCCTGCTTGGAGTACATAAACCCACTTCTCCCACTTCACTAAACCAATAATTTTGTAGCTAAATATACAATTTTTAGTTTGCACAATAAACTACTGATAATTACTACCTCCGCTACTTGACTAACTCACTATCTATAATTGCAACCCACCACTATTTGGTTAGATATTTTTAATAACTAGTTTTGAGAGTCATAAAATTGTTTCGTTAAAGTAGATAATTGTTGTACAAGTTATTGTGAAATTTAGTTATGCGGCTCCAACTTGCTCCCAATAGGTTGCGGTTTCTCATTGTAGTTTTGTTAATGGTGGGTATATTTTTTCGTTTTTTTAACCTCGATCGCAAAGTTTACTGGCACGATGAGACTTTTACTTCATTGCGAATTTCTGGTTATACGTCAAATGAAGCCAAGCAGCAAATATTTAATGGTCGCATAATTAATAAAGAAAGTTTTGTCAAATTCCAAAGTCCCAATATGGAGAAAGGCTTACGTGACACAATTATATCTTTGGAAGTAGACGATCCACAGCATCCACCACTGTATTATATACTCGCTCGGCTTTGGGTGGGAATCTTTGGCAATTCGGTAACGGTAATTAGAAGTTTATCAGCATGCATAAGTTTGTTGATTTTTCCGAGTATTTATTGGCTATGTCGAGAATTATTTAAATCATCAGTATGGGTATCAGAGGTTGCGATCGCACTCATGGCAATCTCCCCTATTCACTTAGTATACGCCCAAGAAGCACGAGAATATATTCTCTGGATAGTGATTGTATTACTATGCAGCGCTTCATTACTACGAGCATTACGATTGGAATCACAAAATGGAGTACTACGCATACTAAATTGGGGAATGTATGCAGTCACTTTGGTGCTTAGTCTCTATACATTTATGTTCAGTGGATTTGTTGTAGTCGCTCATGGAATTTATGTAATTGCCATTGCAAAATTTAGGTTTACTAGAACAGTAAAAGCTTATCTATTAGCATCTTTAGCAGGGTTTTTAGCTTTTACACCTTGGATACAGGTTGTGATAGTTAACTTGTTGCAATTAAAAAGTTCAACAGCCTGGACAAAAAGACATTTACCCTTAGATGATTTAATTAAGTCTTGGCTTTTACAGTTAAATCGAATTTTTCTTGATTTAGACTTAGGTTTTGAAAATCCGTTTACCTATGTAATTACGCCATTTTTTTTAATTCTTGTTGGATATTCTATTTATTTTCTTTGTCGAAAAACTAACTATAAAACTTGGTTGTTTATTGTCACGCTAATTATGGTTCCTGCATTACCTTTAATGCTACCAGACTTGCTTTTTGGAGGTATCCGCTCACTTGCCGAACGTTATTTATTAATTTCTTATTTAGGAATTCAATTGTCTGTTACTTACCTACTCGCTACGCAGCTACATAATAAGAGTTTAGCACGTCGGCGAATCTGGCAAATAATCATGGGATTAGTGATTATTGGTGGACTAGTTTCTTATGGAGTGAGTTCTCAGGCTGATACTTGGTGGAGTAAGGTTATTAGCTTTGGTAATCCACAAGTTGCAAAAATTATTAATCAGACTAACCATCCACTTTTGATTAGTAATGATTCTGGTATTAATTACGGTAATGTCTTTTCTCTCAGCTATCTTTTACAGCCAAAAGTGCAGTACCAATTAGTAAAAGACCGTTCTATCCCCAATATTCCTGATGGGTTCACTGATATTTTTTTAATAAATCCTTCAGATACCTGGCGCAAGCAAATAGAAATAAATTATAATTATAAAACGTTTGTAGTATACGGTGACAAAAATTATTTGCTCTGGAAAATAGAAAATCCACGTAGCGATGTATTTTTTGAAAAAATTAAGACTTAACCAAAACTAGACGCTGTAGTTATGGGCAATTTATATATAAATTCGCGTCGTACAGATAAGGAACTTAATTGTTTTTCAATGATTATCAAAACAGAATTCAGGAGTCAGTCGCCAGAAAACAGACATGAATTTTGAATCGATTTAGCGGATGAATCAAGGGGTTTAATATCCCTACTAAATCGTTCGCGCAGCGTCTCTGAAAGAGAAGATTTAGTGGTCAACAAGACAGTGGCGGGTCTGAATCCTTGACTGTAAGCGAAGCGGAAAGCGAGTCTGCGATAACGAAGCGGTAGCGAGTATTCGAGCGTCGCGTCTTGATTCTGACCGGAGCTAACGGAAACGTCTCCGGCTTTGCTCCTGAATTCTGACTTCTGAATTCTTCTTCAATTGCATAATTTTCTATTCAAAAAAATATATAAATACCCCTCTTCTGTCACTTTCCGGGTATTTTAACCCTCTTCTGTCAGTCTCCGAAAACTTTTGCCATTTCTGAAATAAGAGAGCTTATGTATAGCCAGCGATGTCTACGACGGGCTACGCCTACGCTCGATTATTTCCTAATAACAAATACAAGACCTATTTTTTTCTAATAGGAAAGCCTGTATTGACCGACTGATAAAGCTTTCAGAGATTGACTTTCCAAAGAGTGACATACCCCTTTTCTGTCACTCTCCGGAATAAGCAAATAGTAAAAAAGCGAAATCATCCAGAAGCA